>NZ_JBFUEB010000034.1:0-54284 GCF_056404395.1 Rhizobacter sp. P2_D12
GCCCACAGGGCGGCGGCGCGCGACTCGGGTTGGATCCACACGTCCGGCGCCGCCGGCGACAGGCGTCCGCCGAACGCGGCGGCTTCCTCGCCGAGCGGCGGCTCGGTGGCGGCCGGTTCCGGCTTCAGTGCGCGCGACAGCTCGGCATGCCAGCGGGCGGCCACGTCGCCCTGGCGCCGGGATGGCGGCAGCGTGCCGTCGATGACCTGCCCCAGCGTGGTCGTGGCCGGCAGGTGCTCGCCCCCCAGCTGGCGCAGATGGACCGCCAGCAGCCCGCGGCGCAGCGCCTGCAGGCCGTTGCGGTCGTCGGGCTGCAGGCTGCGCCAGGCCGGCAGCAGCACCCACGCCGAGCCCGGGCGCTCGCCCAGCCGCTGGCCGCGCAGCGCCTCCAGCGGTGGGCGTGCCGGCCAGTGCAGGTCGGCGAAGACGAACGACACGATGGCGAGCGCGGCGGCCCCGGCGATCAGCAACGGCGTCCAGCCCGACAGCATCAGTTGGCGGATGCGCCGGGCGGCGCGTGAGGGCGCCTGGATCGGTGCAGCGGCACGGCGCGGGCGCTGCGTGCTGGGATAGCGCGCCAGCCGTTTCGCTTCGACCGCCGCCGCGGCGGCGAGATCGGCTTCGGCCGCTTCCAGCAAGGGATCGATGTCCGGCAGGTTCTGCGCGACGACGATGTGGCCGCAGTGCGCGCATCGGGTGTCGCGCGCCGGGTCGAGGGCCGCGCCGCAGGCCCGGCAGGGCCATGCGGTGGCACGGCCGATCGCCTGCGGCGATGCGCCCATGCCGTCCAGCTGCAGGCGCAGCGAGTGTGCGAGCCGCGGCATGTCGATCACCACCAACGCGGTGCCGCAGTAGCTGCAGTGGTCGTCGCCGGCCGAGGCCGCGCCGCCGCAGTTCAGGCAGTGCAGCGCGTGCTTCTCCTGTGCCAGCGCGCGCCGCTCGGCCACGCCCAGCGGGCGCACGAGGCCGCGCTCGGCCAGCAGGCCGCTGTGGCTGTGCAGGTGGCCGTGGCGGCGTGGGCATTCCAGCGCCGCGAAGAGGCCGAAGCGCGAGCGGTTCTGCACCTGCTTCAGCGTCGCGGCGCAGGTCGGGCAGGCCGGGTGCGCGACCTGGGCCTCGGCCAGCGGGCGGCCCGTGCCGGCTTCCATTTCGCGCAGCAGCCTCACCCAGCCGAAGCTGTCGAGCTGGACGGATTCGAACGCGTCGAACCACACGAGGCGGCAGCCGGGGCAATGCTCCACCGTGACCGGTTGCCCCTTGTGCGACGACAAGGACAGCACGCGCATCGGCGCGGCGCAGCGCGGGCAGGCGATGTGCCTGGCGGGCGCCGGACCGGTCGCGACAACCTCCTCCATGGATCTCCCCGTCCTTGTGGTGGTCCGGGCGATCAGGCCGGCGCTGAGCGCAGCCCGTAGGCCTTGCCGCCGACGAACAGGTACTCGGCGCGCAGCACCGCATCGCCTTGTTCGCCGGGATGCGTGAAGCCCAGCACCGACAGCTCGGTGCCGGGCTTGATCTCGTCGATGCTCCAGGCCTGCATGCGCGTCAGCGGCGCGAGCTCGATCTCCCAGCGGCGGTCGCGCCGCGTCGGCAGCGTGGCCTTGGCAAGCAGCGCCTCGCCGTCCACTTCGGCGCTCTGGCGCGGCAGCGGGCGCTGCTTGAGGTCGGGCGGCAGGCTCAGGCGCTCGGGCAGTTCGAGCTCGAGCTCGACGTGCGGGTTGCGCCACGACACCTTGCCGGCGCGACCGGCCAGGTAGAGCGGGCGTTCCTGGTCGAAGCTGCTCCAGCCGTGGTGGGCCAGCGCCGGCAGGCCGAAGGCGGACAGCGCGGCGAGAACGGAACGTCGTTGCATGGCAGTCTCCCCGGGATCAGACGTAGGCGATCCAGCGACCGCAGATGATGACCGCGACCCAAAACCCCAGTGACAGCAGGCACTGGAAGCGCCCCAGCCGGTCTTCGGCGGCGAGCCCGCCGCGCAGGTGGAAGTACAGCGCGTTGACGCCGGCCCCCACGATCAGCAGCAGCTTGGTGCGAAAGGCCGGGTTGGCCAGCAGCTCCTGCGGCTGGGTCGCGAACATCGCCAGGCCCGTCAGCGCGCACAGCCCGAAGCCCGCCAGCGCGGCCGGCAGCGTCAGCCGCGCCAGCGCCGCCACGCCCAGCGCGCGGCCCACGCCCAGGGCCCGCAGCTCGAAGACGAGCAGCCCGCCGAACAGCATCGCGATGCCGATCACGTGCAAGGTCTCCAGCGCCGGGTAGGCCCAGGGGTGCGAGGCCAGGCGCGACCACATGCCGGCAGGCTCAGGTTCCGGGTGCGAGGCCGAGCGTGTCGGCCCAGATGTTCTGCGCCCAGGCCGCGGCATAGGCCGCTTCGGCCTCGTTGCGCTGCGCCGAGACGCCGCCCGCGCCGGCGACCGGCTTGAAGGTCGACTCGGCCGCGACGTACTCGTGCACGCTCGCGACGTGGATCGCGTTCGCGTCGTCGACGAAGCTGTAGCAGGTGTTGGTCAGCACCGGGTGTGCATTGACCGCGACGCCCGACAACTGCGCGACGATGGCCGCCGCCGCCACCTTGGCATGCGCGTTCGCCATGTGCGCGCTCTTGGGCATGCCCGGCGCGATCTGGATCGCGTCGCCCAGCACGTGCACGTCCTGCGCCGCGGTCGAGCCGAAGTCGATGAAGTTGACGCGGCACCAGCGGTTCACCGCATTGGCCAGCCCGCTGTTCACCGCCAGCGCGCCGGCGCGCATCGGCGGCAGCACGTTCAGCACGTCGGCGCGCACGTCGTCCTGCAGCTCGATGCGCACGGTGCCGCGCGCCGCGTCGACGCCGATCGCCTTGTGCTGCGGCCGGTACTCGACCATGCCGGGGTACAGCTCGCGCCATGCGGCCTTGAACAGCGCCGGCTTCGAGACGACGTCGGCGTTGGCATCCAGGACCAGCACCTTCGAACGCGGCTTGGCGCGCCGGAAATACGCCGCGACCACGCTGGCGCGCTCGTACGGCCCGGGCGGGCAGCGGAACGGCGATTCGGGGATCGCGATCGCGAACACGCCGCCATCGGGCATCGCCTCCAGCTGGCGCCGCAGCGCCAGCGTCTCGGGGCCGGCCTTCCAGGCCTGCAGCAGGCGGCCGTCGTCGTGCGCCTGGCGCAAGCCCTGCACCTCGTCGAACATCAGCTCGATGCCGGGCGAAAGCACCAGCTTGTCGTAGCCGATGGACGCGCCCGACGCGAGTGTCACGCGCTTGCGCGCCGTGTCGATGGCGCTCGCCTCGTCGCGCACCCAGGTGATGCCGTGGCGGCCGGTCAGCGCGTCGTACGACAGCGTCAGGTCTCCCAGYCGGCGCGTGCCGGCGAGCACGAGGTTGGAGCCGGGGCACGAGACGAAGCGCGGCTGCGGTTCGATCATCACGACGTCGACGCGCTGCTGCGACAGCAGCCGCACGTAGCGCGCCGCGGTCGCRCCGCCGAAACCGCCGCCGATGACGACCACCTGCGCGCGGCCCGGCAGCACGGGCGGGGCGGCGCAGGCGGCCAGGCCCAGCGCGCCGGCACCCACCAGCAGTTCGCGGCGCTTCATGGCGCCGGGGCCGCGAAGTACGCAGCCAGTTGCGCCAGCTGCGCCGGCGTGTAGCCGCGCGCGATCTGCTGCATCACGGTGGACGGCCGGCTGCCGTCGCGCAAGGCATTCAGCTGCGCCAGCAGCTCGTCGCGGCTGCGCCCTTGCAGGGCCGGCATCGCCGCGCCGGCCACCGCGCGTCCGTCGGTGCCGTGGCAGGCGGCGCAGGTGGCGGCCAGCGAGCGCAGTTGCAGCGCGTCCGCCGTCGACTGGGCCCGGGCGGCCCCGGCCAGGGCCAGCGCGAGCCAGGCGGCGGTGCCGAAGTGCAGCGAAGTCATGCGGGTGTCTCCTCCACGCGGGTCCGGCATCTTGGAGGCCGGACAGTAACCTACGGATTTCGTCCCCTTTGCGCGTCAGGGGCTTCGGCCTGCGACCCTCCTGAGAGATGCTCCGCGCTCATCCCCAGGGAGACAAGACATGCCCAGCCTGAACGTCAACGGCAGCCCTCGCGATTTCGACGCCGAGCCCGACACCCCGCTGCTGTGGGTGCTGCGCGAGCAGCTCGGCCTGACCGGCACCAAGTACGGATGCGGCATCGCGCAATGCGGCGCCTGCACCGTGCACCTGGACGGCGTGCCCACGCGCAGCTGCGTGCGGCCGGTGTCGACGGTCGGGCCGGACGAGAAGATCGTCACCATCGAAGGCCTGTCGCGCGATGCGTCGCACCCGGCGCAGAAGGCCTGGGCCCTGCTCGACGTGCCGCAATGCGGCTACTGCCAGTCCGGGATGATCATGGCCGCGGCCGCGCTGCTGAAGGCCAAGCCGAGGCCCACCGATGCCGACATCGACGACGCGATGACCAACATCTGCCGCTGCGGCACCTACAACCGGGTGCGCGCGGCGATCAAGGCGGCGGCGCAGGGCGGTGACCCGAAGAGCGCCGGGCTGAACATCCAGCACGTCGAAGGGAGCGCGTCATGAGCGCGGTACTGTCGCGCCGCAGCTTCCTCGCCGGCTCGGGTGCGACCGGGTTGGTGGTCGCGTTCCACATCCCGTTCATCGACGAGGCCGCTGCACAGGCCGCCACGCCGGCCGCGGCCGCGCCGGAGATCAACGCCTGGGTCGTCGTGCAGCCGGACGAGACGGTGGTGATCCGGATCGCCCGCTCCGAGATGGGCCAGGGTTCGCTGACCGGGCTCGCGCAACTGGTGGCCGAAGAGCTCGACTGCGATTGGGCGCGCGTGAAGACCGAGTACCCGACGCCCGGGCAGAGCCTTGCGCGCAAGCGCGCCTGGGGCAACTTCTCGACCGGCGGCAGCCGCGGCATCCGCGAATCGCACGACTACGTGCGCAAGGGCGGCGCCACCGCACGCACGATGCTTCTGCAGGCCGCGGCCGACGACTGGAAGGTGCCGGCCGCCGAATGCCGGGTCGACAAGGGCGTCATCACGCACGCCGCGAGCGGGCGCAGCACCACGTACGGCAAGGTCGCGCTCGCCGCGGCCAGGCTCGCGCCGCCGGCCGACGTGGCCTTGCGCGACCCGAAGGACTGGAAACTCGCCGGCAAACGCCTCGCGCGGCTGGACACGCGCGGCAAGCTCGACGGCTCGCAGGTCTATGGCTCCGACCTGAAGCTGCCCGGCATGCTGAACGCGGCGATCCGCGACTGCCCGGTGTTCGGCGGCAAGCTGGCCAGCTTCGATGCCGCGGCGATCGCCAACAAGCCGGGCGTCAAGAAGGTGCTGCGCGTCGGCGACAGCGCGGTGGCCGTCGTGGCCGACACCTGGTGGCGCGCCAAGTCGGCGCTCGACGCGCTGCCGGTGGTGTGGGACGAAGGCCCGAACGCGAAGATCGGCAGCGCCGACATCGCCGCGACGCTGAAGGCCGGGYTGGACGCCCCCGAGGCGGCAGTCGGCAACGCGAACGGCGACGCGCGCGCCGCGCTGGCGTCGGCGGCGCGCACCATCGAGGCGGTGTACTCGTATCCGTTCCAGAACCACGCGACGATGGAGACGATGAACGCGACGGCGAAGTTCACGCCGGCCGCGGGCGGCGCGCCGGCGCGCTGCGAGGTCTGGACGCCGACGCAGAACGGCGAGGCCGCGCATGCCGCCACCGCCGAGGCCTCGGGCCTGCCGGCCTCGCAATGCGAGGTCTACAAGCTGCTGCTCGGCGGCGGCTTCGGCCGTCGCGGCGCGGTGCACGACTGGGTGCACCAGGTGGTGGCGATCGCGAAGGAGATGCCCGGCACGCCGGTCAAGCTGATCTGGTCGCGCGAGGAAGACATGACCCACGGCCGCTACCACCCGATCACGCAGTGCAAGCTGCGCGCCGGGCTGGACGCGAAGGGCAACCTGACGGCGCTGCACATGCGGATCTCGGGGCAGTCGATCCTGGCCGGCGTGTTTCCGCAGAACATCCGCGACGGCAAGGACCCGGTGGTGTTCCAGGGGCTCAATGCGCCGGGGCCCGAGGCGTCGATCGGCTACGGCGTGCCGAACCTGCTGATCGACCACGCGATGCGCAACCCGCACGTGCCGCCGGGCTTCTGGCGCGGCGTCAACCTGAACCAGAACACCATCTACCTCGAGTGCTTCGTCGACGAGCTTGCGCATGCGACGAAGCAGGATCCGCTGGCGTTCCGCCGCAAGCTGATGACCGCGCACCCGAAGCACCTGGCGGTGCTGAACGCTGCCGCGGAGCGCGCCGGCTGGGGCAAGCCGCTGCCGAAGGGCGTGTACCGCGGCATCGCGCAGACCATGGGCTTCGGCAGCTACGTCGCGGCGGTGGCCGAGGTGTCGGTGGCCAAGGACGGCAAGCTGAAGATCCACCGCATCGTCGCGGCCACCGACCCGGGCTACGCGGTGAACCCGCAGCAGATCGAGGCCCAGGTCGAAGGCTCGTTCGTCTACGGCCTGTCGGCGGCACTGTACGGCGGCTGCACCGTGAAGGACGGGCGCATCGAACAGACCAACTTCGACAGCTACCCGGTGCTGCACATGGACGAGATGCCGAAGGTCGAGACGGTGGTGATGCCGTCGGGCGGGTTCTGGGGCGGGGTCGGCGAGCCGACCATCGCGGTCGCGGCGCCGGCGGTGCTGAACGCGATCTTCGCGGCCACCGGCAAGCGCATCCGCGACCTGCCGCTGAAGAACCACTCGCTGAAGACGGCGTGATGCGCGCGACGGCGCCGTGGGCGGCGGCGATGCTGCTGGCGGCCTGCGCGGCGCCGGGGCCGCGAGACGGCCTTCCGGCGCCGCTGACCGATGCGCCGGGCGACCCGCAGCGCGGCCGTGCGATCGTCGCGAGCCGCCAGGCCGGGCTGTGCCTGCTGTGCCACCCGGCGCCGATCGCCGAGGAACGTTTCCAGGGCAATCTCGCGCCCGACCTGGCCGGCGCCGGCGCGCGCTGGTCGGCCGCGCAGCTGCGGCTGCGGGTCGTCGATGCGCGGCGGCTGAACCCGCAGACCCTGATGCCGCCGTACCACGACACCACCGGGCTGCAGCGCGTGGGCCCGGCGTGGCAGGGGCGGCCGGTGCTCGATGCGCAGCAGGTCGAGGATGTGGTTGCGTGGCTGGTGACGCTGCAATGAAGCCCGCATTGCAGCGCCGCGAACTGTTGCAGCTCGGTGCAGCCGGCGGCTTGGCATTGCTGGTGCGGCCGGCRCAGGCCACGGCCTTCGAGATGCAGTCGGCCATCGCCAACTACGCGTCCGGTGCACCGGTGAAGACAGGCAAGCTCAGGTTCGACATCCCGCCGTTGGTGGAGAACGGCAACGGCGTGCCGGTCACCATCAGCGTCGACAGCCCGATGACGGCGGCCGAGCACGTCACCGGCATCGCGGTGTTCAACGAGCGCAACCCGCAGCGCGACGTGGTGCGCTTCACGCTCGGGCCGCGTGCCGGCAAGGCGGTGGTGGCGACGCGCATTCGCCTGGCGACCTCGCAGCAGCTGGTGGCGGTGGCGCGCTTGAGCGACGGCACCTTCTGGTCGCACAGCGTCGACGTGCTGGTGACGCTGGCCGCGTGCCTGGAGTAGCGCCGCGATGGCCCGCACGCTGATCACCTCACCGGCCACCGCGAAACGCGGCGAGGTCATCGAGCTGCGCGCCTTGATCGCGCACCCGATGGAGACCGGCTTCCGCCCCGGGGCGGATGGCCTGCTGCTGCCGCGCAACCTGATCACGCGTTTCAGCTGCCGCTACAACGGCGACCTGGTGTTCAGTGCCGACCTGTTCGCCGCGGTGGCGGCCAATCCGTACGTCTCGTTCTTCACCGTCGCCACCGACAGTGGCACGCTGAGTTTCAGCTGGGAAGGCGACCACGGCTTCGCGCAGACGGAGACGGTGGCGCTGGCCGTGACATGACGCGGGTGCCCGGGCTGCTTCTGCTGCTGGCCGCGCTCGGGGCGGCCGCGCAGCCGGCGCGCCGCTCCGGCTTCGAGGACATGAGCCCGCAGACCCGGGCGATGCAGCGCGATGACGCGCAGAACCCCGGCATGCTGTGGGTGCAGGACGGTGCCGCGCTGTGGGAGCGCGCGCCCGGCCCGGCGGCTGCATCCTGCGCCGGCTGCCATGGCGATGCGCGCGTGTCGATGCGCGGTGTCGCGGCGCGCTACCCGGCCTGGGACGAGACGCTGCAGCACCCTGTCGACCTGGCGCAGCGCATCAACCTGTGCCGCGAGCGGCACCAGGGCGCCACGGCACTGCCGGTCGAGCAGCAGGACCTGCTGGCCCTCGAGAGCCACGTGGCCCTGCAGTCGCGCGGGCTGCCGGTCGCACCGCCGGCCGACGAGCGCCTGCAGCCGTTCCGCGTGCGCGGCGAGGCGGCTTGGCGCGAGCGCATCGGCCAGCTGAACCTGTCGTGTGCGCAGTGCCACGACGAGCGCGCCGGGCAGCGCCTGGCCGGCAGCCCGATTCCCGAGGGGCACGCCAACGGCTACCCGCTGTATCGGCTGGAGTGGCAGGGCCTGGGCTCGCTGCAGCGCCGGCTGCGCAACTGCATGACCGGCGTGCGCGCCGAGCCGTGGCCGGCCGGGTCGGCCGCGCTGGTCGAGTTGTCGCTGTACCTCGCGTGGCGCGACCGCGGCATGGCGCTGGAATCGCCTGCCGTGCGCCCCTGAGCTTTCAACGCTGCCGGGGCATCGCGGCGTAGGCGGTGACCGCCATCGCGACCAGCAGGCTGCCGTAGCCCAGCGTCGTCGCATGCAGCCCGAACCAACCGGTGAACAGGCCGGCGGCGATGGCAGGCACGCTGAACGCCAGGTAGCTGAGCACGAAGAAACCCGACATCAAGCCGGCGCGTTCGTGCGGCGCCGCCAGCGGCACCAGGCTGCGCACCGCACCGTTGAAGCCGGCGCCGAAGCCCAGCCCGGCGACCAGCGTGCCGCCGAAGAACAGGGCCGCGGAGGCGGCATGCACGCCCACCAGCGTCAGCGCCAGCCCCCCGGCCAGCGCGAGCGCACTGCCGGCCAGCACCGCACGCGGCGGGTGCAGGCGAACGACGAGGATCGCGCCGGCGCCCGCCAGCACCAGTGTCGCGATCAGCGCCCCGCCGGCCAGCGGCGTGGCCGTGCCGGTCACGAGCTTCGCCAGCGTCGGGCCGAGCGACAGGTAGAAGCCTCCCAGGGCCCAGCCGGCCGTGTTGAGCGGCAGGATGCGCCACAGCGTGGCACGCGCCTGCGGCGGGATGTTGACCTGCGGCTTCAGCGAGGCCCACACGCCGGGGCGCGGCTTCACGGTGTCGGGCAGGAACAGCGCGGCGACCAGCTGCCCGCCGAGCAGCAGCAGCAACAGGTCGAAGACCAGCCGGGTCGGCGCGGGCGCGAACTGCACCAGTGCACTCGTGCCCAGCGCGCCGACCGCCATGCCGATCATCGGCGCCACGCTGTTGAAGAGGGCGCCGCGCGCCGGGCTCAGGTCCAGCAGCATCGCGCTCAGTGCGCTGGTGGCCATGCCGGTCGCGAGGCCCTGGACGACGCGCGCCGCGAGCAGCCAGCCGGCCGACTCGGCACCCCAGAACAGCGCGATCGAGACCAGCTCGACCAGCAGCGATGCGACGATCACGCGGCGCCGGCCGAGGTGGTCCGACAGCGCGCCGAACACCAGCAACGCGCCGAGCAGCGCAAAGGCGTAGCTGGAGAAGATGACGGTCAGCGCCAGGGCGCTGAAGCCCCAGGCTTCGCGGTACAGCGCGTACAGCGGCGACGGTGCGCTGGAGGCGGCCAGGAAGCTCACGACGATGGACACGGTCAGCCCCAGCGAGGCCGATGCGCCAAGGCGAGGGCGCGATGCGGGCATCGGGGGGACGGGAAGAACGGGACTGGGCGTCGACATGATCGATTCCTTGATTAACGCAATTTCTTTGCGTTAAGTCATTGTGATCCCGTTCCGCGACTAAAGCAAATCCTTTGCGTTAGCATGGCGGCATGAACATTTCGCGAACCAGTCCGCGCCCGGGGGGGCGCAGTGCCCGCGTGCAGGCGGCGGTGCACCAGGCCACCCGGGAGCTGATCGACCAGCACGGCCGGGCGGCGCTGACGGTGCCGCTGATCGCCGCGCGTGCCGGCGTCACGCCATCGACCATCTACCGTCGCTGGGGCGACCTGGCCGAGCTGCTGTCCGACGTGTCGGTCGAGCGCATGCGGCCCGACGGCGAGCCGGCCGACACCGGCTCGGTGCGCGGCGACCTGTCGGCCTGGGCCGAGCAGTTCCACGAAGAGATGTCGTCGGAGGTGGGTCTCGCGATGCTGAAGGACGTGCTGTCCACCGGCACCGTCGGCGAGGGCACCGGGGCGTGCCAGTGCGCCCAGTTCACCGCCGCGCAGATCGAGGTGATCGTGCACCGCGGCATGGCGCGCGGCGAGGCGGTGCCCGAGGTCGAATCGGTGATGGACGGGCTGGTGGCCCCCATCATTTACCGCGCCCTGTGGGGGCCGGCGCCGGCGACCTTGGCGCTGGTCGGGCGCTGGGTCGATGGCTGCATGAAGGCAGCTGCCGTGCGTGCGCCTCAGGGGCCTGCGTCGACCTCGCTGCGCCAGACCGGCATCGCCTGATCGAAGGGCGTGGCGCCTTGGCGCAGCATCGCCGGGTCGGCGGCGCGCCGCAGCCAGGCGCGGGTGTCATGGTGGGCGCCGGGAACCGGCTGGTCGGCCCGGAACCGCTCGAACCAGTCGTGCACCGCGCGGTACTGCGCCGGATGCCGGGATTGCGTCCAGGCCAGGCCGACCAGGTCGGCGAACCCCTCCTCCCAGCGGGTCGCGCGCATGTCGCGCTTCATCGCGGCGAGCGTGGCATCGTCGGCCGCGGTGTCGTGCGCATCGGTGAAGCCGGCCGGCGGCGTGTGCCAGGCCCCCTGCACGTAGCGCCAGCAATGGCCCAGCTCGTGCGCCGTCATCGCCTCGACCACCGGCCCGAGCAGTTCGGCGGGGATGTCGTCCAGCGTGGCCTGCGCATCGGGATTGCCGCGCATCGACAGCACCAGCTTGCAGCGGGCGTCGACGAAGCCCATCGCGAGCGGCGGTTCGCCGGGCCTGGCGGCCGGCTGCACGACGATGTCCAGCGGCAGCGCCTGCTGGCGCGCGTAACTGACGACCGGCCAGCCGGCCTGAAGCCAGCGGGTCTCGAGCTCGGTCAGGTCGGCGGCCTGGCCCGGCAGCGAACTGCAGGCCAGGGCGAACACAACGGCAAGGCACTTCCACATGGCTTCCCATTGAACCGGGAACCCGCGCGTCGAAGGCGACGATCAGCGTGCCGAAACTGCGCCAGTTCGCACGATGTGACGGACTGCGTTCAGTCGTCCTCGTGCTGCGGTTGCCCGGTGCCCGCACCGGGCGGGGGCGGGGCGGCCACGCGGTAGCTCTCGCTGGCCCAGGCGCCGAAGTCGACGTTCTTGCAGCGCTCGCTGCAGAACGGGCGGAACGGGTTGTCGCTCGAGTAGACGCTGTCGCCGCCGCAGGTGGGGCAGCGCACCAGGCGCGGCTTGGGGCTGTTGCTGCTGCTCATGCGCAGAGGGTCAGTTCGAAGGTGGTGTCGACCGCGGCCGGCTTGAGCCGGCCTTCGGCGTCCTGGCGCATCAGCCGCACCATCACCATCAGGCGGTGGCCGCTGATCTCGGGGACGATCTGCTGGCTGCCATCGATGCGCACGCGCAGCAGCTGGTAGACGCGGCCGGCCGGCAGGCTTTGCTGGTACTGGCCGCCCTGGGTGACGACCTTGTGCGGCACGCCGGCATCGCGCAGCAGCCCGAGCAGCACGCTCAGGGCCTCGGCCAGCGGGGTCAGCGTGGCGATCCAGCCGGACAGGTCGGCGCGCCGGCTCGCGGCATCGCGCTGCTGCCAGGCGWAGTAGGMCGGCAGGTCGAACTCGCAGGTGCCGCCGGGGATGCTGATGCGGCTGCGGATGCTCATCAGCCATTCGTTCGCGTTCAGCGCGTGCCCGGCCTTGCCGGGCAGCTGGTTCAGCCCGTTGAAGGCATGGTCGACACGGGCCATCACGCCCTGCAGCGCGGCCTCGGAGATCGCCGGGTTGCCGCGGTAGCTCTGCAGCAGCGCACGCTGGCGCTCGAGTTCCTTCAGCAGGTCGGATTTCAGGTCGGCCCGCGACGCGACGTCGATGATCTCGAACATCGTCGCCAGCGCGTAGTGGTGGTCCACCGCCTCGTCGCGCGGCAGCAGGCGCCCCAGGCGGTCGAACAGGTGTTCGAGCCGGAGCATCGTGCGGATGCCCTCGTTGAACGGGTATTCGTACAGGACCAAAACCGGGCTTTCCAGGCGTTCAGTGTGACAAAGTGACGCTGGATTGTTCCACAGGGTTGCGCATCGGTGCGTCTCAGTGCGCAGCGGTCCAGCTTGTCCACAGACTGCGGGTCTGCGCGGCGAGTTCCGCCAGGCTCAATCCGTCGTTGAAGATCACCGCATCGGCCGCGGCCCGCCGCGCCGCGCGACTGGCCTGCTGGCCGATCACCGCCTGCACCGCATCGGCGGGCCAACCCGAGCGCTGCGTGACGCGCGCCACCTGCGTGGCCTCGCTGCAGTCGACCACCAGCACCCGGTCGACGCGGCTGCGCCAGCGGCCGGATTCGACCAGCAGCGGCACGTCGAACACGAGGGGCTGCGCGCCGGCGGCCAGCGCCTGGCGGTCGCACTCGATGCCGATCAGCGGGTGCAGGATGGCCTCGAGGCGCGCCTTGGCGGCAGGGTCGGCGAACACGATCTGACGCATGCGGGCGCGGTCGAGGCCGCCATCGGTACCGATGGCCTCGGCACCGAATTCGGCGCGCAACGCATCGATCGCCGCGCCACCGGGCTGCGCCAGCCGGCGCGCGATCGCATCGGTGTCGATCAGGGCTGCACCCAGGTCGGCCAGCATGCCGGCGACGGTGCTCTTGCCACTGCCGATGCCGCCGGTCAGCCCGATGCGCAGCGTCGTGGCAGCCACCCCATCAGGCCCAGCCGAGCCACCCCAGGACGCGCTGCTGCCCCGCCAGCAGCACGACGATGCCGCCGCCGGCCAGGAACGGCCCGAAGGGCACGTAGCGGCCTTCGCGCAGCGAACTCATCAGCTTCATGCCGATGCCGACCACCGCGCCCAGCACCGAGGCGCCGAGCACGATCGGCAGCACCATCTGCCAACCCAGCCATGCGCCCAATGCCGCCAGCAGCTTGAAGTCGCCGAAGCCCATGCCTTCCTTGCCGGTGGTCAGCTTGAACAGCCAGTAGACCGACCACAGCGACAGGTAGCCGGCCACGGCGCCCCAGAGGGCCAGCGGCAGCGGCAGCGTCCAGCCGAGTGCGCTCGCGACCAGGCCCGCCCACAGCAGCGGCAGCGTCAGGTTGTCGGGCAGCAGCGTGGTGTCCCAGTCGATGCCGGCCAGCGCGATCAGCACGGCCACCATCGCGCACCACAGCAGCGCGACCGGCTGCGCGCCGAAGCGCCAGCCCACGGCGGCGAACAGCGCGGCAGTGAGCAGCTCGATGAACGGATAGCGTGCCGAGATGCGCGTCTTGCACGCCGAGCAGCGGCCGCGCAGGCGCAGCCAGCTGATGACCGGGATGTTCTCGTGCCACGCGATCATGTGCCCGCAGGATGGGCAGCGCGAGCGCGGCTTCGACAGCGTGATCGGCTCGGGCACGTCGATCTTGACGCCGAGCATCTCGGCGCTGTCGATCTTCCAGCCACGCTCCAGCGCCATCGGCAACCGATGGATCACGACGTTGAGGAAACTCCCGATGCACAGGCCGAAGAGGGCCAGTGCAAAGGGGTTCAGGAAAGTGTCAGCAAGCTCCTTGTCCATCGCGACCGGTCACACCACTTGACCGATCTTGAAGATGGGCAGGTACATCGAAACCACGATGCCGCCGATCAGGATGCCCAGGATCACGATGATGAACGGTTCCATCAGGCTGGACAGGCCCTTGACCGCCTCGTCGACCTCGTCCTCGTAGAACTCGGCCGCCTTGCCCAGCATGCCGTCGAGCGAACCGGATTCCTCGCCGATGGCGCACATCTGCAGCACCATGGTCGGGAACACGCCGGTGGTCGTCATCGACGTCGTCAGGCTCGCGCCGGTGGAGACGTCCTTCTGGATCTGCTCGGTGGCTTCCTTGAAGACGGCGTTGCCCGAGGCGCCGCCGACGGAGTCGAGCGCCTCGACCAGCGGCACGCCGGCGGCGAACATCGTCGACAGCGTGCGCGTCCAGCGCGCGATGGCCGACTTGTTGATCAGGTCGCCGAACACCGGGATGCGCAGCATCAGCCGGTCCATCGCCTTCTGCATCTTCTCGGAGCGCTTCCACGACTCCATGAAGAAGTAGATGCCGCCGCCGAGGAAGCCGAAGATCGCCCACCAGTAGCTGACGAAGACCTTCGACATCGCCATCACGAACAGCGTCGGAGCGGGAAGATCGGCGCCGAAGGACTTGAACACCTCCTCGAAGGCCGGGATCACGAAGATCATGATGACGGCGATCACGACGAAGGCCACCACCAGCACGGCCACCGGGTACATCAGGGCCGATTTGATCTTGTTCTTGATGGCCATCGTCTTTTCTTGATAGATGGCCAGGCGATCGAGCAGCTCTTCGAGGATACCGCCCGCTTCACCGGCCTCGACGAGGTTGCAGTAGAGCAGGTCGAAGTACAGCGGGTGCTTGCGGAAGGCCGAAGACAGGCTGGTACCGGTCTCGACGTCGGTGCGGATGTCGGTCAGCAGCTTGGTCAGCCGCGGATTGGAACTGCCGCGCGCGACGATGTCGAAGGCCTGCAGCAGCGGCACGCCGGCCCGCATCATCGTGGCCAGCTGCCGCGTGAAGATGGCGATGTCCTTCTGCTTGATCGAGCGGCCGCCGCCCATGCGACGCTTGCGGACCTTGGTGACGAGGACACCCTGGCGCCGCAGGCTGGCACTGACCACGGCTTCGCCGCCGGCGCGGATCTCGCCGCGGACGATCTTGCCGTTCTTGTCCTTGCCTTCCCACTCGAAGACGAATTCCTTGATGTTGCTCTTCGCCGCTGTTGCAGTTGCCATGGTGCCTCCGAGAACGCGCCGGTCCTCGTCCCGTTGAATAGTTGTTCGACGCGCGCGGGTCGCGGCGCGCCACGGATCACTCGTTGGTGACGGAAATGACCTCTTCCAGCGTCGTGGCGCCCGCGCGGACCTTGATCAGCCCCGATTGGCGCAGATCGCGCACGCCTTCCTTCTGCGCCTGGCTGGCAATGTCCATCGCCGTCCCTTCGGCCAGGATGATGCGCTGGATTTCCTCGGTGATGGGCATCACTTGGTAAATGCCGACGCGTCCCTTGTAGCCGTTGCTGCAGGCCGAGCATCCGACGGCACGGTAGGGCCGCCAGGTGCCGTCGATGTCCTTCTCGGCAAAACCGGCCTTCAGCATGGCCTCGCGCGGGTAGTCCGCCTGCACCTTGCAGACCTCGCACAGCTTGCGGGCCAGGCGTTGCGCGGTGATCAGCAGCACGCTCGAGGCGATGTTGAACGGCGCAACGCCCATGTTCAGCAGCCGCGTCAGCGTGGTCGGAGCGTCGTTTGTGTGCAACGTCGACATCACCATGTGGCCSGTYTGSGCSGCCTTGATCGCGATGTCGGCSGTTTCCAGGTCGCGGATYTCGCCGACCATGATGAYGTCGGGATCCTGGCGCARGAAGGACTTCARMGCGRCRGRGAARGTCAGGCCGGCYTTKTCRTTGACGTTGACCTGGTTSAYGCCGGGCAGGTTGATYTCGGCCGGGTCCTCGACGGTCGAGATGTTGACGCCGGGCTGGTTCAGGATGTTCAGGCAGGTGTAGAGCGACACCGTCTTGCCGCTGCCGGTCGGGCCGGTGACGAGGATCATCCCGTAGGGCCGCGCAATGCACTTGAGCAGGCGGTCTTTCTCGATCTTCTCGTAGCCGAGGGCCTCGATGCCCAGCTTGGCGCTGGAGGGATCGAGGATACGGATCACGATCTTCTCGCCAAACAGTGTCGGCAGCGTGCTGACCCGGAAATCGATCGCCTTGTTGCCGAACTTCAGCTTCATGCGACCGTCCTGCGGCACGCGTTTTTCGGAGATGTCGAGCCGCGAGATCACCTTGATGCGCGACGCGAGCTTCTCCTTGATGGCGATCGGCGGCTGCGTGATCTCGCGCAGTTCGCCGTCGACGCGGAAGCGCACGCGGTAGTGGTACTCGTAGGGCTCGAAGTGCAGGTCGGATGCGCGCGCGTTGATCGCGTCGATCAGCATCTTCTGCAGGAAGCGCACGACCGGGGCGTCTTCGACGTCGGTGGTGACTTCCTGGTTTTCGGGCGCCGCCGTCGTGTCTTCATCGCTGACGTCGAATTCGAAATCGCCGCCGACGATGTTTTCCAGCGATTCGGTGGCGCTGGCGCCGCTGGCTTCCAGGATCTTCGCGAGCTTGTCGTGCTCGACGATGATCCATTCGGGCGACAGCTGGGTCGCGAACTTGATGCGTTCGGCCGCTTCCTGGTCGGTGGGGTCGGCGCCGCCGATGAACAGCCGGTTGCCGCGCTTGCCCAGCACGAGGATCTGGTACTGGACGGCGAGTTTCGCCTCGATGACGTTCTTCGGCAGCTTCTGCGGGTCGACCGCGTTCAGGTCGAGCAGCGGCAGGGCGAGCGCGGTGGCCAGCGTGTGCGCCAGGTCGCCGGGCGACACGGCGCCTGCGGAAATCACCGACGAGACGAAGCTGGCTTTCTTTTCCTTGGCCGTCTTGAAGAGGTCTTCTGCCGTCTTGGGATTCAGCTTGCCTGCATGCACCAAGACCCGCGCCACGCCGGACAGTGCAGATTGGGGAGATTCGACAAGAGTATCCACAGGCGGGTTTCGTGCAATAAGGCAGGGCGGAGATCAAACGATGATCGCCGATTCACGTGGCACTGTAAACCGAAGCCCGGGCTGGAGCGCCCAAGAAGTCACGGCCTGCGGCTTGCAGGCTTGCAACAGATTGCGTCAGGACAGGGGAAGAGAGGGAAACGGGAAGGAAAACTGGTCGGGGTGAGAGGATTCGAACCTCCGGCCTCTACGTCCCGAACGTAGCGCTCTACCAGGCTAAGCTACACCCCGATCGCCGATGGAAACCTGCCTGAACGGCAGGTCATCGTGGTGATCAACAAATCAAACTGTTCTGAAGCGGGTACTCAGAACGACCTGTCGATCGATCGAAAACACAATTCTAGCAGAGCTTCGCGGTGTTTCGAATCGGGAAGCGGCAAGAGACTCGCGCGCGCCTTGCCTGCCTCGTCGCGGGCGGCTTGTCGCGTGGCCTCCAGTGCGCCGGTGCGGCGCACGATGTCGACGATCTCGGCCAGCCGGTCGACCTCGCCATGCTCGATGGCATGGCGCACCAGGGCGCGTTCCTGCGCAGAACCGCGTTCCATCGCGATCAGCAGCGGCAGCGTGGGCTTGCCTTCGCGCAGGTCGTCGCCGACGTTCTTGCCCAGTTGTTCCGTCGCGCCTTCGTAGTCCAGCAGATCGTCGACAAGCTGGAATGCCGTGCCCAGCGCCCTGCCGTAGGAGGCGCATGCGTCCTCGATCTCCGGGGGGGCATCCGACAGCACCGCGCCGAGCCGGGCGCTGGCCTCGAACAGCTTGGCCGTCTTGAAGCGGATCACGCGCAGGTAGTCCTCGACCGCCAAGTCGGGGTCATGCATGTTCATCAGCTGCAGCACCTCGCCCTCGGCAATCACGTTGGTTGCGTCGGCCAGCACCTCCAGCACGCGCATGCGGTTGACCGACACCATCATCTGGAAGGCGCGCGAATACAGGAAATCACCGACCAGCACGCTGGCGGCATTGCCGAACAGCGCGTTGGCGGTCGCGCGGCCGCGGCGCAACTCCGACTCGTCCACCACGTCGTCGTGCAGCAAGGTGGCGGTGTGGATGAACTCGACGATGGCCGCCAGTTCGAAGCGCTCCAATCCTCGAAAACCCAGCGCATTCGCGAACAGCAGCACCAGCATCGGCCGGATGCGCTTGCCGCCGGCGCTGATGATGTAGTTGGAAATCTGGTTGATCAGGGCCACCTCGGACGCCAGGCGCTGGCGTATCACCTGGTCGACCTCGCTCATTTCCGATGCCATGAACTGCGCAATGCCTGGCGCGGGAGGGGAGGGTTGAGGTGTGGAGGTCTGCACGGAGGGCTCGGGTGATTGCGCGAAATTATAGGAAGGGGTGGCGCACGGACCGCGGAGCTGGGGATTGCGGCCGCCGCCCCGGCATCGGGGCCGGCATGGGGCTTTCCCTGATGAACCCTTGCGTGGTAGACTCGCGGGCTCTGCATCTTTTGCAGGGTTCGTCCAATGGGCCAATAGTCGGGCCAACGGCGAAATTCACTGAAAGGGCTGATATGTACGCGGTCATAAAAACCGGCGGYAAACAAGAAAAAGTTGCTGCAGGCGAAAAGATCAAGATAGAACAGATTGCTGCGGATGTTGGCCAAGAGATCACGATCGACCAGGTGCTGGCTGTCGGAAACGGCGCGGATCTGAAAATCGGGACTCCCTTGGTTGCGGGCGCAAGCGTGAAGGCCACCGTGGTGGCGCAAGGCAGGCACGACAAGGTGCGCATCTTCAAGATGCGTCGTCGCAAGCACTACCAGAAGCGGCAGGGTCACCGCCAGAACTACACCGAGATCGAAATCACTTCGATCGTCGGCTGATCAAGGAGCTACACCATGGCACAGAAAAAGGGCGGCGGTTCCACCCGGAACGGCCGCGATTCCCAACCCAAGATGCTCGGCGTCAAGGCCTTCGGCGGCCAGCAGATCCCGGCGGGTTCGATCATCGTTCGCCAGCGTGGTACCAAGTTCCACGCCGGCCTGAACGTGGGCATCGGCAAGGATCACACCTTGTTCGCGCTGGTCGACGGCGAAGTCAGCTTCGCGGTCAAGGGCCCGCGCAACCGCCAGACGGTCAGCGTCAAGGCGGCGTAAGCTGCAGCTGCACGACGCAGCGCGTGGTGCTGAAGCCCCGGCATGCCGGGGCTTTGTTTTTTCTGCTGGGCAAGACCAATGAAATTCGTAGACGAAGCGACCATCGATGTCGCGGCAGGCAACGGCGGCAACGGCTGCATGAGCTTTCGCCGCGAGAAGTTCATCCCGTTCGGCGGCCCGAACGGTGGTGACGGCGGCCGTGGCGGCAGCGTCTACGCCGTCGGCGACCGCAACCTGAACACGCTGATCGATTTTCGCTACGCGCGCCGCCACGAGGCGCGCAGCGGCGAGAACGGCCGCGGCTCCGACCAGTACGGCGCCGCCGCGGAAGACATCGTGCTGCGCATGCCGATGGGCACGATCATCACCGACACCGAGAGCGGCCAGGTGCTGGCCGAGCTGCTGGTGCCCGACGAGAAGGTGCTGCTCGCCAAGGGCGGCGACGGCGGTTTCGGCAACCTGCACTTCAAGACCAGCACCAACCGTGCGCCGCGCCAGAAGACGCCCGGCTGGCCCGGCGAGCAGCGCAAGCTGAAGCTCGAGCTGCGCGTGCTGGCCGACGTCGGCCTGCTGGGCATGCCGAACGCGGGCAAGTCGACGCTGATCGCCGCCATCTCGAACGCCAAGCCGAAGATCGCCGACTACCCGTTCACGACCCTGCACCCGAACCTGGGCGTGGTGCGCGTCGCGCCCGAACAGAGCTTCGTCGTGGCCGACATCCCCGGCCTGATCGAGGGCGCGGCCGAAGGCGCCGGCCTCGGCCACTACTTCCTGCGCCACCTGCAGCGCACCCACCTGCTGCTGCACCTGGTCGACATGGCACCCTTCGACGACGCGGTCGATCCGGTCGCCCAGGCCAAGGCCATCGTCACCGAGCTGAAGAAGTACGACCAGTCGCTGCATGACAAGCCGCGCTGGCTGGTGCTGAACAAGCTCGACATGGTGCCGCTCGAAGAGCGCGACAAGCGCGTGAAGGACTTCGTCAAGCGCTTCAAGTGGAAAGGCCCGGTGTTCCAGATCTCGGCCCTCACGCGCGAGGGTTGCGAGCACTTGGTGCATGCCATCTACCAGCATGTCGCGGCCTTGAAGAACGTCGTTCCGGACGATCCCGATCCCCGCTTCGACGCTGCTGCCACGCAAGAGTGACCGCCATGACCGACGCCCTGAAGAACGCCCGCCGCATCGTTGTCAAGGTCGGCTCGAGCCTGGTCACGAACGAGGGCCGCGGCGTCGATGCCGATGCCGTGGGCAACTGGTGCCGGCAGATGGCGCACATCGCGGCGCAGGGCCGCGAGATCGTGATGGTGTCCAGCGGTGCCATCGCCGAGGGCATGAAGCGCCTGGGCTGGAGCGTGCGCCCGAAGGCGATCCACGAGCTGCAGGCCGCGGCGGCCGTCGGCCAGATGGGCCTGGCGCAGATCTACGAGAGCCAGCTGCGTGCCTACGGCATGGGCAGCGCGCAGGTGCTGCTGACGCATGCCGACCTGGCCGACCGCGAACGCTACCTGAATGCCCGCTCGACGCTGCTGACCTTGCTGCGGATGCACGTCGTGCCGGTCATCAACGAGAACGACACCGTCGTCAACGACGAGATCAAGTTCGGCGACAACGACACGCTGGGTGCCCTGGTCGCCAACCTGATCGAGGCCGATGCGCTAGTGATCCTGACCGACCAGCAGGGCCTGTATTCGGCCGACCCGCGGCGCGACGAGTCGGCCCGCTTCATCCACGAGGCCCAGGCCGGTGCGCCCGAACTCGAGCGCATGGCCGGCGGCGCCGGCTCGAGCATCGGGCGCGGCGGCATGATCACCAAGGTGCTGGCCGCCAAGCGGGCGGCGCGCAGCGGCGCCTCCACGGTGATCGCCTGGGGCCGCGAGCCCGACGTGCTGATCCGCTTGACGCAGGGCGAAGCGATCGGCACGGCCCTCGCCGCGCCGACGCAGAAGATGGCCGCTCGCAAGCAGTGGATGGCCGATCACCTGCAACTGCGCGGCGCGGTCGTCATCGACGACGGGGCGGTCGCCAAGCTGCGCGACGAAGGCAAGAGCCTGCTGCCAATCGGCATGATCGAGGTGCACGGCGAGTTCGCCCGCGGCGACGTGATCGCGGTGCGCTCGGCGTCGGGCCTGGAGATCGCGCGCGGCCTCGCGAACTACGCCAGCTCAGAGGCGCGGCTGATCGCGCGCAAGCCGTCGAGCGAGTTCGAGCGCCTGCTCGGCTTCACCGGCGAACCCGAGATGATCCACCGCGACAACCTGGTGCTGGGCTGAAGCGTCAGCCTTTCGATTCGTCCGGGTCGTCGCCCAGCGACGCCGGTTGCGAATCGGCCGGCTGCGAATCGGCATGCGGGCGCGAATCGTCGAAGCCGTCGTCGCGGTGGTGCGGGCGCATGCCCGAGCGCAGGTAGCGGTTGTGGTGGTTGCCGCGCGGCAGGAAGCGCGCAAGCTCGGTCAGCGCCATCTGGTAGACGTCGCGCTTGAACTCGATCACCACCTCGAGCGGCACCCAGTATTCGTTCCAGCGCCAGGCGTCGAACTCGGGATGGTCGGTGGCGCGCAGGTTCATGTCGGTGTCGCGACCGGTGAGCTGCAGCAGGAACCAGATCTGTTTCTGCCCGCGGTAGTGGCCACGGGCGTCGCGGCGGATGAAGTGATCGGGTACTTCATAGCGCAGCCAGTCGCGCGTGCGCGCGATGATGCGAACATGGTCCTGCGTCAGCCCCACCTCCTCGTGAAGCTCGCGGAACATCGCCTGCTCAGGCGTCTCACCGTATTTGATGCCCCCTTGCGGGAACTGCCAGGAGTGGGTGCGTATCCGCTTGCCCCAGAAAACCTGGTTCTTCGTATTGAGCAGGATGATGCCGACGTTGGGTCTGAACCCTTCTCGGTCGAGCATAATCAACCTCAAATTCCTTAGTTGAATTCATTATTGCACCGGCATGACGGGAATCAACCCCGTGGCTTTCCCTCAAGGCTCGCCGGTCCTGCCGCCCTGAGCTGTCCTTTTCGTCGGCGTTCACCCACGCATCTCCCATGAAAGCCTCCCAGTTCTTCATTTCCACCCTCAAGGAAGCGCCTGCCGACGCCGAGGTCGTCAGCCACCGGCTGATGATGCGGGCGGGGCTCATCAAGCGCCTGGGCGCCGGGATCTACAACTACATGCCCATGGGCCTGCGGGTGATCCGGAAGGTGGAGGGCATCATCCGCGAGGAGATGAACCGCGCGGGTGCGGTGGAGCTGCTGATGCCGGTGGTGCAGCCTGCCGAGCTGTGGCAGGAAACCGGCCGTTTCGAAGCGATGGGGCCCGAGCTGCTGCGCCTGAAAGACCGGCACGAGCGCGACTTCGTGCYCCAGCCCACCAGCGAAGAGGTCATCACCGACATCGCACGCCAGGAACTGCGCAGCTACCGGGCACTGCCGAAGAATTTCTATCACATCCAGACCAAGTTCCGTGACGAGCGCCGGCCGCGCTTCGGGCTGATGCGCGGCCGCGAGTTCACGATGAAGGACGCTTACTCCTTCGACCGCGACGAGGCCGGCGCAGGCCGCAGCTACGACCAGATGTACGCGGCCTACCAGCGCATCTTCGAGCGCCTGGGCCTGACCTACCGTGCCGTCGCTGCCGACACGGGCGCCATCGGCGGAGACCGCTCGCACGAGTTCCAGGTGATCGCGGACACCGGCGAGGATGCGCTGGTGTACTGCCCGCAGTCCGACTACGCCGCCAACATCGAGCTGGCCGAGGCCGTGCCGCTCATTGCGTCGCGCGGCACGCCGACCCGGCCCATGGCCAGGACGCCCACGCCGGGCAAGAGCACCTGCGAGGACGTCGCCGCGCTGCTGGGCGTGCCGTTGCAGAGCACGGTGAAGTCGCTGGTGCTGGCCACCGACGAGAAGAACGAGGCCGGCGACGTGCTGAAGACCACGGTGTGGCTGTTGCTCGTGCGCGGCGACCATGCGCTCAACGAAGTGAAGGCCGGCAAGGTGCCGGGCCTGAAGGAAGGCTTCCGCTTCGCCACCGTGGCCGAGATCGACGCCCACTTCGGCTGCAAGCCGGGCTACCTCGGGCCGATCGGCTTGAAGAAGCCGGTGAAGATCGTGGCCGACCGCACGGTCGCGAACATGAGCGACTTCATCTGCGGTGCCAACGAGATCGACTTCCACCTGACCGGCGTCAATTGGGGCCGCGACCTGCCCGAGCCCGACCTGGTGGCCGACATCCGCAACGTGGTGGAGGGCGATCCCTCGCCCGATGGCAAGGGCCTGCTGGCCATCCAGCGCGGCATCGAGGTGGGCCACGTGTTCTTCCTCGGCACCAAGTATTCCAAGGCCATGAACGCCACCTACCTGGACGAGACCGGCAAGCCGCAACTCATGCAGATGGGCTGCTACGGCATCGGCGTGACGCGCATCGTCGGGGCGGCCATCGAGCAGGGCCATGACGAGCGCGGCATCATCTGGCCGGATGCGCTCGCGCCGTTCCGCGTGGTGATCTGCCCGATCGGCTACGACCGTTCGCCCGAGGTGCAGGCCGCGGCCGACCAGCTGCACGACCAGCTGGACGCCGCCGGCATCGACGTGATGCTCGACAACCGCGGCGAGCGCCCGGGGGCGATGTTCGCCGACTGGGAGCTGATCGGCGTGCCGCACCGCGTGGTGCTGTCCGACCGTGGCCTGAAGGAAGGCAAGGTCGAGTACCAGGGCCGCACCGATGCGCAGGCGACGCCGGTCGGTGCCGCCGAGGTGCTCGACTTCGTGAAGGCGAAGCTGGCCTCATGACCGCGTTGCTCCCCTCGCCGGGGAGGTCGCGCAGGCGCTGGCTGGTCGCGGCGGCCGCGAGCCCGTGGCTGGCGGCGCTGCCGATGCGCAGCGCCTGGGCGGGGGCGCAGGTCGAGGAGCCCCTGGCCGATGCGGTGCGCACCGCGCTGGCGGCGTCGATCGCGAACAGCGCGCCGCCCAAGCCCAGCTTCGCCACCACCGATGCGCGGCTGCTCTACCTGCGCTGGCTCGGCGAGATGAGCACCCGGCTCAAGAAGCGCAAGGCCGAGCACGTCACCCGCGTCGAGTTCCTCGACACGCTCTGGTACGAGAGCACGCGCGCCGGGCTCGAGCCGGCGCTGGTGCTCGGGCTGGTGCAGGTGGAGAGCGGTTTCCGCAAGTACGCGATCAGCAGCGTCGGTGCGCGCGGCTACATGCAGGTGATGCCGTTCTGGGCGCGCCTGATCGGCGACGGCGACGTGAGCCGGCTGTTCCACATGCAGACCAACCTGCGCTTCGGCTGCGTGATCCTGCGCCACTACCTGGGCATCGAGCGCGGCGACCTCTACATGGCACTCGGCCGCTACAACGGCAGCCGTGGCCGGCCGGAGTATCCGAACCTGGTGTTCGGCGCGCGCAAGTACTGGGACTACAAACCGGACTGACGGCGCTCAGAGGCCCGACCAGGCCTTCGGCGTCGCCGCGTCCACGCCCAGCAGCGACAGCACCCGCTCCACCGATTCGTTCACCAGCTCGTCGATCGAGGTCGGGCGGTGGTAGAAGGCCGGCAGCGGCGGGAAGATCACGCCGCCCATCTCGGTGACGGCGGTCATGTTGCGCAGGTGGGCCAGGTTGAAGGGCGTCTCGCGCACCATCATCACGAGGCGGCGGCGCTCCTTCAGCGTCACGTCGGCGGCGCGCGTCAGCAGGCTGTCCGAGAGGCCATGGGCGACCGCCGCGAGCGTCTTCATCGAGCAGGGCGCGATCACCATCGCCGAGGTCGCGAACGAGCCGCTCGCGATCGCGGCGCCTACATCTGCTGGGTGGTAGGCGGTGTAGGCCAGCGATTCGAGTTCGCGCCGGTCCAGCCCGAGCTCGTGGTGCACGTTCAGCACGCCGGCCGGGCTGGCCACCAGGTGGGCCTCGCAGCCGAGCACCTTCAGCCGCTCGAGCAGCCGCACGCCATACACCGCGCCGCTGGCGCCGGTGACGCCGACGACGATGCGCTGCGGCACGCTCACCCGGTTCAGGCCTTGACGCCCAGCACCTGCTGCAGTTCGCCGGCCTGGTACATCTCCATCATGATGTCCGAGCCGCCGACGAACTCGCCGTTCACGTACAGCTGCGGGATGGTCGGCCAGTTGGCGTATTCCTTGATGCCCTGGCGCACGCCTTCGTCCTCGAGCACGTTGACCGTCTTCAGGTCGGTCACGCCGCAGGCTTTCAGCACTTGTACGGCGCGGCCCGAGAAGCCGCACATCGGGAATTGCGCCGTCCCCTTCATGAAGAGAACCACGCGGTTCTGTTTGACGAGGTCGTCGATGCGTTGTTGTACGTCGCTCATGGTCTTGCGCCGGCGAGCCCGGCAGAGTTCAGGGGTGTGAGGGCGAGGTTATACGGCAAACGGCGCATCCGCTGCCCTCGGCACCCGTGAAGGCCCCTCAGAATGAATAGGAGACGCCCAGCTGCAGAACCGGGGCCAGGCGCAGCTCGCGGACCTGGTCGTCCAGGCTTTGCCCGAGGTTGCGGCCCAAGCGCCCGGCCAGGATGCCGACGTCGGCCGAGAAGCCCCAGCCGCCCTTGACCGACAGGCCGGTGTAGCCGATGCCGAGGTAGGGCGTGGTGCCGGTGTCGGTGCTGCCGTCGACGACGGCCGGCAGCATGCGCCGGTCGACGTTGAACAGGCCGCCGGTGCCGGGACCGCTCCACGGCGACGAGCGCGGGCCGAACAGCACCCCGCTGGTGGCACGCAGGCCGCCGGCGCTGCCTTGCAACGCGGGTGTGAGGTAGTAGTCGGCCATCAGGCTCAGGCTGCTGAGCTTCAGGCTGGCGGTGTCGAAGCCCGGCGCCTCGATGCGCAGGCTGGGGCTGGCGGTGCCCAGGCTCAGTCGCCCCTGGAACTGGGTCCAGCCGGGGTTGCTCCCGGCGTGGCTGTCGAGGGCCAGCGCCGCCTGTGCGCCCACGAGCGTCAAGACACCTGCGCCGATCCACTTCCACGCTGCAGTCCACATGGCGAGCTCTCCTTGCTGGGTCCGAGAGACCATGCTACGCCGGCGGTGCCGGCTTGTGGGGGCAGTCCCCTCGTCTGAGTGGCAACAAGCGTGAGCGCGTGCAGTCGTGCCACAAATCGGTCAGCGTGTGGTTCCCGGCCAACGTCCGCCGGTGCAGCGCTGATGGCCCGCCAAGTCGCAGCGGGTCGCGATGTCGCGCAGCCCCTGCGCCGCCAGCAGGCCCTGCACGGCCTCCGCCTGGTCGTGGCCATGCTCCAGCAACAGCCAGCAGCCGTCGCGCAAGTGGGCGCTGGCGTCCGCGATGATGCGGCGCAGCGAATCCAGGCCGTCGCCGCCGGGTGTCAGCGCCAGATGGGGCTCGTGCTTCAACGCGGCAAGGTGGCGATCGCCGGCGGCGATGTACGGCGGGTTGCTCAGCACCAGGTCGAAGCGGCGGCCGTCGACGGGTGACCACCAGTCGCCATGCAGCAGGTCGACCGGCAGGCCCAGCCGCTCGGCGTTCGCGCCGGCAACGGCCAGCGCCGCCGGGCTGGTGTCGACCGCCGTCACCTGGGCCGCCGGCCAGGCGTGCTTCACGGCCAGCGCGATCGCCCCCGATCCGGTGCCGAGGTCCAGCACCTGCGGCGCCGGCTGCCCGGCCAGTTCGCGGCTCAGCACGTCGAGCGCCCAGTCGACCAGGGTCTCGGTGTCCGGCCGCGGCACCAGCACCGCAGGCGACACCTGCAGCGTGAGCCCGTGGAACTCCTTTTCGCCCAGCAGGTAGGCCACCGGCTCGCCGTCGGCGCGGCGCGCGGCGGCCTGGTCGAAGCGCTGCACCTGTTCTGCGGTAAGCGCGTCGCTGCCATGCGCCAGCAGCCAGGTCCGGTCGCGCGCCAGCACATGGCCCAGCAGCAGCTGCGCGTCCAGCCGGTCCAGGCCACGCGCCCGGGCTGCCGCCAGTGCCGTGTCAACGCTCACTGGAGCACCTTCGCCCGTGGGGCGGCCCGGCGGGCTCATGCCCCGCGGCCTTCCAGCTCGGCCAGCTGCTCGGCCGCGCTGGCCGCCTGCAAGGCTGCCACCACGTCGTCCAGCTCGCCCTCCATCACCGACTGCAGCTTGTACAGCGTCAGGTTGATGCGGTGATCGGTCAGCCGGCCCTGCGGGAAGTTGTAGGTGCGGATGCGGTCGCTGCGGTCGCCGCTGCCGATCAGGCCCTTGCGGGTTGCGGCCTCCTTCGCGGCGCGCTCGCTGCGATCCTTCTCGCGCAGGCGCGCGGCCAGCACCGCCATCGCCTTGGCCTTGTTGCGGTGTTGCGAGCGGTCGTCCTGGCATTCGGCCACGAGCCCGGTCGGCAGGTGGGTGATGCGGATCGCGCTGTCGGTCTTGTTGACGTGCTGCCCGCCGGCACCGCTTGCGCGGAAGGTGTCGATGCGCAGGTCGGCCGGGTTCAGCTGGATCTCTTCCGCCTCGTCCGGCTCGGGCATCGCGGCGACGGTGCAAGCGCTGGTGTGGATGCGGCCCTGCGTCTCGGTCTGCGGCACGCGCTGCACGCGGTGGCCGCCGGATTCGAACTTCAGCCTCGCATACACGCCGTCGCCTTCCACGCGCAGCACCACTTCCTTGTAGCCGCCCAGGTCCGACATGCTCTCCGACATCAGCTCGGTGCGCCAGCCGCAGCGCTCGGCATAGCGGGTGTACATGCGCAGCAGGTCGGCGGCGAACAGCGCGGATTCATCGCCGCCGGTGCCGGCGCGGATCTCGAGGAAGGCATTGCGGCCGTCGTCCGGATCGCGCGGCAGCATCGCGGCCTGCAGCTCCTGCTCGAGCCGCGCGATGTCCGCTTCGGCACCGGCGATCTCTTCGCGCGCCATGTCGGCGAGTTCCGGGTCGGCGAGCATCTGGCGCGCTTCGGCGAGGTCGCTCTCGCGCTGCCGGAAGCGCCGGTAGCGCTGCACCATGCCGTCGACCTCGGCATGCTCGCGGGTCAGGCCGCGGAAGCGGTTCATGTCGCTGACCACCGACGGATCGGCCAGCGTCGCGTCCAGTTCGGTCAGGCGCAGCGCGAGGCGTTCGAACTGCTGGCGGAGGGTGTCTTTCATCAGGGGCTCCGGAAGGGATCGCGGAGCCTGGCGCGCGGCGTTCGCCGCTTCGGAATGCGCCCGCTCCGCCGGCTGTGCGGCGGAAGTGCGGACGTCGCTAATGCTGGCCGTCGACGGGCTTGCGCGGGCTGCCGCGCAGGAACAGGCGCGATACCGTCTGCGCCAGCGCGGCGCGATGCTCGCCGTCGGCCGCGTGCAGCTCGGCCAACGTGCCGTGCAGCATCTTCTGCGTCAGCCCGCGCGACAGCGCCTCGAGCACCGACTCCAGGTCTTCGCCCTTGGCCAGCATCTTGCGGGCGCGTGCGATCTCGGCGGCGCGCCAGTCGTCGGCCTGGGCGTTCAGTGCCTGGATCAGCGGCACGGTGCCGCGCTGGTCCAGCCAGTGCACGAAGCTCTGCACGCCGGTCTCGATGATGACCTCGGCCTGCTCGACGGCGGCCTGGCGCTTCTCGCCGGCGGTCTGCACCAGCGCCGACAGGTCGTCGACGGTGTAGAGGTAGACGTCGGACAGGCGCGAGACCTCGGGCTCGATGTCGCGCGGCACGGCCAGGTCGACCATGAACATCGGGCGGTGCTTGCGGGCCTTCAGCGCGCGTTCCACGGCACCCAGGCCGATGATGGGCAACGAACTGGCGGTGCACGAGATGATGGCGTCGAACTCGCCCAGGCGCGCCGGCAGGTCGGACAGGCGGATCGCCTCGGCGCCGAAGCGGCCGGCAAGCTTCTCGCCGCGCTCGAGCGTGCGGTTGGCCACCGCCATCGCGCGCGGCGAACGCGCCGCAAAGTGCGTCGCGACCAGCTCGATCATCTCGCCGGCACCGACGAACAGCACCTTGGTGTCGCGCAGGTCCTCGAACAGCTGCGAGGCCAGGCGCACGGCAGCGGCGGCCATGCTGATCGAATGCGAGCCGATCTCGGTCGAGGTGCGCACGTCCTTGGCGACCGCGAACGAGCGCTGGAACATCTGGTGCAGCGTCGTGCCCAGCGTGCCGGCGGTGCTGGCTTCGCGCACCGCCTGCTTCATCTGCCCGAGGATCTGCGGCTCGCCCAGCACCATCGAATCGAGGCCGCTGGCGACGCGGAAGGCATGCCGTGCCGCTGGCGCACCCTCCAGTACGTAGGCGTGGTCCATGAAATGCTGGCTCGCGACGCCGCCCAGTCCGGCCAGCCAGTCGATGGCCGGGCGCACCAGCGCCGGCTCGGCGGCGCAGTACAGCTCGGTGCGGTTGCAGGTGGACAGGATGGCGGCTTCGGGCGCCGCGCTCGGGCGCGACACGCGCTCGCGGAAGCCCTGCAGCGTCGGCGCCAGCTGCTCGAGCGTGAACGCAAAACGGCCCCGCAAATCCAGCGGAGCCGTCGTGTGGTTCAGGCCGAGGGCGAAAACACTCATTTGCAGATTATAAAATTTGCGGCGCCGTCCGGTATTTGTCGATTCTCAAGGCGGCCATAGGCACTGACGAATCGACACATCTGGCGGTTTATCGGCAATATCCGGGCCAGCTTTTGCGAGAAACCAGTCGATGGGACCTTTGGACGCACTGTGGCACCTGTTGAACTTCCTCGGCCCGGCTTTCGGCGTCACCGGCCTGGCGTCGGCGATGACCAAGCTGCTGTGGCGCCGCGAACTGGCCGGCGTCAGCTGGGCCCGGCTGTGGCTGTGGTCGGCCGGCGTCGCCAGCGTCGTCACCATCGTCGGGCTGGCCTGGCTGGGGCGCGACGGCAAGATGGCCACCTATGGCGCGATGGTCGCCGGCTGCGCGCTCACGCTGTGGTGGGCCGGTTTCGGTCCGGGGAGGCGCTGAAACCGGGGTCGCATCCTCGCTTCAGGCCAGCGCTTCCGCCTCCCGCGTGACCACCTCGGCCCGCAGCGAGTGCGGATAGGCCTGCGTGATGTTCACGTCGATCATCTGCCCCACCAGCCGGGCCGGCCCGGCGAAGTTGACGATGCGGTTGCACTCGGTGCGGCCCATCAGCTCGCTGGCGTCCTTGCGCGACGGGCCTTCGACCAGGATGCGCTGCACCGTGCCGACGCGCGACTGCCCGATGCGCCGCTGGTTGTCCTCGATCACCGCCTGCAGGTGCTGCAGGCGCGCGAGCTTGGTCTCGTGCGGCGTGCCATCGGCCAGCGCAGCGGCCGGCGTACCGGGGCGCGGGCTGTAGATGAAGCTGAAGCTCGAATCGAAGCCGACGTCGTCGATCAGCTTCATCATCTTCGCGAAATCGTCCTCGGTCTCGCCGGGGAAGCCGACGATGAAATCGCTGGACAGGCTGATGTCGGGCCGCACCGCGCGCAGCTTGCGGATCGTGCTCTTGTACTCGAGCACCGTGTAGCCGCGCTTCATCGCCATCAGGATGCGGTCGCTGCCGTGCTGCACCGGCAGGTGCAGGTGGTTCACCAGTTGCGGCACGCGGCCGTAGACCTCGACCAGCCGGTTCGTGAACTCGTTGGGGTGGCTGGTGGTGTAGCGGATGCGCGCAATGCCGGGGATCGCGGCCACGTACTCGATCAGCAGCGCGAAGTCGGCGATSTCGSYTGTCCCGCCCATCGCGCCGCGGTAGGCGTTGACGTTCTGGCCCAGCAGCGTCACTTCCTTGACGCCCTGGCCGGCCAGGCCCGCCACCTCGGCCAGCACGTCGTCGAACGGCCGCGACACCTCTTCGCCGCGCGTGTACGGCACGACGCAGTAGCTGCAGTACTTCGAGCAGCCTTCCATGATCGACACGAAGGCCGTCGCGCCTTCGACGCGCGCCGGCGGCAGGTGGTCGAACTTCTCGATCTCGGGGAAGCTGATGTCGACCTGCTGGCGCTGCTGCTGGCGGCGCTGCGCCAGCAGCTGCGGCAGGCGGTGCAGCGTCTGCGGGCCGAACACGACGTCGACGTAGGGCGCGCGCTCGATGATGGCCGCGCCTTCCTGGCTGGCCACGCAGCCGCCGACGCCGATCATCACGCCCTTGGCCTTCAGGTGCTTGACGCGGCCCAGGTCGCTGAACACCTTCTCCTGCGCCTTCTCGCGCACCGAGCAGGTGTTGAACAGGATCAGGTCGGCCTGCTCCGGGTCCTGCGTGGGTTCGTAGCCTTCGGCGGCGTGCATGACGTCGGACATCTTGTCCGAGTCGTATTCGTTCATCTGGCAACCGAAGGTCTTGATGTAGACCTTCTTCGTGCGTTGTGCGTCGTCCATCACGGCCCCGTCACGGCTTGGTCCAGACCTGGGCGGCCGGATCGAAGGTCCAGGTCTGCAGCTGTTCGGGCGTGGTCGGCCACGGCACGACCTTGATCTCCTCGTCGCGCAGGATCCACACGTCCTTGACCAGGCCGATGGTCTCGACCGTGTAGTGCACGACCAGCTTGCGGCCGATCAGCGGGCCGGTCATCACCAGCAGGTTGTTCTGCCCGCGGATGCGCACCCCCGGGGCCAGCTGGGCCGGCTTGCCGTTCAGCGTGACCTGGGGCGGGTTGTCGAAGACCATGATGCCGCGCAGCGCGTTCTGCGGGAACTGGCGCTGCACCTGGGCGGCGGCCGGCAGCGCTGCGGCGAAGAAGGCGAGGGCTGCCGAGGCAGCGAGAAGGTGGCGACGCGTCGCGCAGCGGTACATGGTGTTGATCCAGTGGCTGTCGGGGAAGGCCAGGATTCTAAGTCAGGGGTCCTGCGAGGCCTCACACTCCGCGGATGATCGAACCCCTGCTGCTGACCACCGCCCGCGTGTCGACCTTCGACGGCGACATCCCCCTCACCGGGGCCAGCGGCTTCTTCTTCGAGCGCGGCGAGCGCCTGTTCATCGTCACCAGCCGCCACGTGCTGATCGACAAGCCGAGCAAGCACTACCCGAGCCGCATCGAGATCGAGCTGCACACCGACGCCGGCAACCTGACGCGCTCGATCGGGCTGTCGATGCTGCTGTACCGCGACGGCAAGAGCACCTGGCGCCAGGGCCGCGACCCGGGCGGCGAGATCGACGTCGCCGCGCTCGAGATCGAGCGCAGCGCGCTGCCCGCCGCGGTGGCGATGCGCGCGTTCACGCCGGCGCACCTGCAGGGTTCGCTCGAAGAGGTCGAGGTTGGCAGCTCGCTGCTGGTGGTCGGCTTCCCGCTCGGCTTCCACGACACCTTGCACCACCTGCCGGTGGTGCGCCAGGCGGCGATCGCGTCGTCCTTCGGGCTGCGCTTCCAGGGCCAGGGCTATTTCCTGACCGATGCGCGCACGCACCGCGGCACCAGCGGCGCGCCGGTGGTGATGCGCGATGCCGGCGCGCCCGACGGCCTGCCATGGAAGCTGCTGGGCATCCATTCGTCGCGCATGGACATGGGTGGGCGCGACCTGGAGCACGACGAGTCGCTGGGGCTCAACTGCGCCTGGTATGCCGACATCCTGATGACGCTGACCGACGACGGCGCGCCGACCGAAGCCGGATCCGCCGCTTGACCTTGTGCCCGTCACAGGTATGACGCGCGGCGGTGGTACTGTGCGGGAGTCCAACGAAAGGCTCCATGACACTGACCCGACGCCATGTGCCCGCCGCCGCGAACGCGCCCCGGCCCCCCGCGACAGCCGCCGCGAAGAAGCGCCAGGCGCTGCGCAACGACCTGCTCGCGACGGTGGAACTGCTGCAGCAGCGCCAGGCCGAGCAAATCAACGCATCGCTGATTGCCGAGTACGTGGCGCTCGACTGGTTCGAGTGGAACGGAGGTGCCTTGCGCATCACGCTCACCGGCCAGAACATCTGCAAGCAGATCCGCAGCGGACTGGTCTAGGGATAGCCGAGCAGGGCTTTGTGAACAGGCCCGTTCAGGGCCGTGGGTTACCATGCGTCGCGTAGGCATGCACAAGGCCGTCGTTCAGCAAGTCCTCCTCCCCCTGTTCCCGGCACTCGCCCGGGGATGTCGGTCGAATTCCCATCGTTGATTTTCTTGGCGTCTCTGCACTGTGCAGCATGTGCTGCGCATGACTCGAAAGGAAATCGACATGACGACAACTCAAACCCAGACCGGCACCGTGAAGTGGTTCGACGAAGGCAAGGGCTTCGGCTTCATCACGCCGGACGGCGGCGGCAAGGACCTGTTCGCCCACTTCAGCCAGATCCAGGGCGGCGGCTTCAAGAGCCTGGCCGAAAGCCAGCGCGTGCAGTTCGAGGTGACGCAAGGCCAGAAGGGCCCGCAGGCTTCGAACATCGTGCCGGCCTGATCCGGCTGGCGGACCCTTCACCGGGTCTTCCTCCCCCAAAAACCGCGGCCTCGGTCGCGGTTTTTTCATTTCCAGGAGCGTGCAATGAAGAACCTGCAGGAAGCCACCGAGCGCATCTGCGACCTGAAGGGCTCGCTGGTGGCAATGGACGCGTTGCTGTCGGCCGTGATCCGCCAACTGCCCGCCGCCGAGCGGGCCGAGCTGCTGATCGCCTTCGAAGCCAATGCGGAGGTCGCGCGCACGGTGCTGTTGCACACCGCGATCTCCGAACTGTCGATCGCGGCGTTCGAGCGCGACGTGGCGCGCAACACCGCGCTGCTGGACGCCGGCTGAGCTACCCCTGCTGGGGCTGGACCGCCACGTCGTGCTCGCGCAGCATCACCGGCTCCAGCGAGCCGTTGGCCACGCGGCGGCGCACCGCGGCGTCGATCTCGGCGCGGTTGGCGGTGTAGGTGGCGACCGCATCGGTGCCATCCATCGTGGCGCGGAAGCGGTAGTGCAGCGCCCGCATGCTGATGCTCGCCCCGATGGTCTCGCCATCGTCGAGCAGCACCCAGAACCGGACGGCGCCGGAGTCGTTGTGGAAAAACGGGGTGGGCAGCATGGCATCGCGCTCGAAAGGAAAGTCCCTGATGCTATACCCCTGACGCGTCGCGGCATTGTCGAACCAGGACTGTCGGCGGTGTGACGCAATGCGCACCCCGCCCGGCGCGCTCCCCGGGCACCGCCGGGCTGCGGCGGCTGGTCCGCAACTTGCCAAGGAATGCCTGTCGCCGCGCGATGCGGTCCCCCGAAAGGCTTCTCATGGCATCCCCCGAGTCGTCGACCGCCGAAATGGCCCAGTTGCTGCACCGCCTGTGGATGCGCGTGAGCCGCGGCGATGCGAACTTCGGCGCCGACGAGCAGGACACGGTGCTCGACCCCGACACCGGCTCCGGGTTCGCCGAGACGGTGGTCGAGGATCGCTTCCGCTTCGGGCCGTCCTACCGCCTGAACTGACGAGAAGGGTTCGCTCAGGACCAGCCCGCGTCGACGACGAAGCTCTGCGCGGTGCACATCCGCGAATCGTCGGCGGCCAGGAACAGCGCCATCGTCGCGATGTCGTCCGAGTGCAAGCGCCCCGGCAGGCACTGGTTGGCGTCCAGGTCCTTCTCCGACTCGGGCGTCACCCACATCCGCAGCTGCTTGTCCGTCATCACCCAGCCCGGCACCAGCGCGTTGACGCGGATGTTGCGCTTGCCCAGGTCCTTGGCGAGCGAACGCGTCAGGCCGTGGATGGCGGCCTTGGTCGTCGCGTAGGCCGGGTAGCCGGCGCCCTTGATCATCCAGCTGATCGAGCCGAGGTTGATGATCGAGCCGCCGCCCAGGCCCGCCATGTCGTCGACCACCGCCTGTGCCGCGAAGAACTGGTGGCGCAGGTTGACGTTCATGCACTGGTCCCAGAATTCCGGCGTGACGGCCTCGACCTGGTGGCGCTGGTCGTTGGCCGCGTTGTTGACCAGCGCGCCGATCGGGCCGAAGGCCTGGCGGGTCTGCGCGATCGCGGCCTGCAGCGCCGGGATGTCGGTCACGTCGCAGGGGACGAACAGCGGCTTCGGCGCGCCGTGGGGGTTGGGCCGGGCGGCGATGCCGGCCAGCAGTTCGTCGGCGGCCGCGCGGTTGCGGCCGACGAAGCCGACCTTGGCGCCCTGCGCATGGAAGTGCTCGACGAAGGCGGTGCCGATGCCGGTGGTGCCGCCGCTGATGAAGACGGTGCGGCCTTCCAGGCTCGGGTAGTGGGCGAATGCGGTCATGGGCGTCTCCGGGAAGGAATCAGTCGGCCAGGCCGCGGGCGCGGGCCAGGCGGTGCAGGCCGCGCGCGGTCAGCGCCTCGGCGTGGGCGACGGGCTGCAGGCCGCGCGCCGCCAGCGCCCGCTCGTAGCGCCGCGTCAGCGAGGCACTGCCGATCAGGTGCACGCGGCCGCCGGCCGGGGCCAGACCGTTGAGCTCGTGGCCGACCAGCAGGCCCGACAGGTAGGACGGCGCCGCCGCCGGGCTCAATGCGCCGAACAGCCCCAGCGTGCGCACGCTGAACAGCTGGTTCGGCAGCCCGCCGGCGGCGCGGCTCGCCTCGAGGCCGCGCGCGAACGCCACCTCGTCGTCGCCGGCCTCCTTGTCCATCAGCGCGCCCAGCAGGCTGTGCTGCGTCAGCAGCGCGAACAGCTCGCCGGTCATCGCGGTGTGGAACTGCACGATGCGGCCGGCCTCGACGCGGATCCACTTGCTGTGCGTGCCCGGCAGGCACAGCGTGTGCGGGCCGTCGCCCGCCAGCTCGTCGAGCAACCCCAGCACCTGGGTTTCCTCGCCGCGCATCACCTCGGGCGTGCCGGCCTCGGGTTGGTGGCTCAGGCCCGGCGCGATGAAGAGGCGGCGCCCGGGCAGGGCCGGCGCCTCGAAGGCCAGCATGCCCTGCGCGATCGCATCGGCGCCCGCCGGGCACGCGACATAGGGCACCTCGCGCCAGCCGTTGCGGCTGCCGATCATGCCGGCCATCACGATGTGCGCGTCGCTCCAGCCGTCGATCTGCTCGGCCAGCACCGCGTCGAAGCGGCCCTGGCAGGCCAGCAGCGCGGCCGCGGTGCTGCGCTGCGCCAGCACGGCCCCGTCGGCCCCCAGCCGATAGGCGCGCAGGCTGCTCGTGCCCCAGTCGATGGCAATCATCTCGTTCGTCTCCGTCGTCGTGGTCGCCGGCGCGCAGGGGCGCCGGTCGTTTTCAGCCGCGGGCGGCCTTCAGGGCATCGATGAAGGCGCGCGCCATCTGCGTGGTGCGCGCGACATCCTGCCCCGGCTTGTAGAGGTCGCTGCCGAGTCCGGCGCCCAGGCAGCCGGCGCGCACGTAGTCGCCCAGGTTGTCGGGCGTGATGCCGCCCACCGCGAACAGCGGCACGCCGGCCGGCAGCACCGCGCGCAAGGCCTTCACGTGGCCGGTGCCGTAGGTGGTGGCCGGGAACAGCTTCAGCGCCTGCGCACCGGCGTCCAGCGCATCGAAGGCCTCGCTCGCGGTCGCGAAACCGGCCGCCACCTGCAGGCCGCGCTGCACGGCGTACTCGATCAGCGAGGGCCGGGTGTTGGGCGTCACGACCAGCTTCGCCCCGGCCTCGACCAGCGCGTCGACGTCGGCCGGCTTCAACACCGTGCCGCCGCCGATCAGTGCCTTGTCACCGAAGCGCTGCACGATGTCGGCGACGCTGCGCTGCCACTGCGGCGAGTTCAGCGGCACCTCGATCGCGTCGAAGCCGGCGTCGATCAATGCGCCGGCATGGGCGAGGGCTTCTTCGGGGCGGATGCCGCGCAGGATCGCGATCAGCGGCAATGAGGTCGGCCGAGTCATGGGGCGACAGCGTAGCGAGCGCGTTGCCCAGGCACAAATGAAATTTTGCGCCCGCGGCATACACAAAAGCTCAGGCGGGGAGGTCGCGGGCCCGCTGAAGCAGCAGCTCGCGCTCGCGCGCATTGCGCGTCATGCCGGCGGCGCGTTCGAAGGTTTCGCRTGCCTCGTCGTTGCGGCCCAACTTGGCCAGCAGGTCGGCGCGCACGCTGGGCAGCCAGTGGTAGTTGGCGAGGGCCGGTTCGGATTCGAGCTCGTCGACGATGGCCAGCCCGGCGGCCGGCCCGAAGGCCATGCCGACGGCGACGGCCCGGTTCAGCGCCACCACCGGCGACGGCGCCACCTGCGCCAGCGCGTCGTACAGCGCGACGATCAGCGCCCAGTCGGTCTCGTCGGCGCTGCGCGCCCGCGCATGGCACGCCGCCAGCGCCGCCTGCAACGCATACGGGCCACGCGCGCCGCCCAGCGCTTCCGACTGCGCCAGGGCCGCCAGCCCGCGGCGGATCAGCAGCGGGTCCCAGCGGCTGCGGTCCTGCTCGAGCAGCAGCACCGGCCGGCCTTGCGCATCGGTGCGCGCATGCGTGCGCGAAGCCTGGATCTCCATCAGCGCGACCAGCCCGTGCACCTCGCCTTCGGCCGGCATCAGCCCGGCCAGCACGCGGCCCAGGCGCAGCGCTTCCTCGGTCAGCGCCGGGCGCATCCAGTCGTCGCCGGCGGTGGCCGAATAGCCTTCGTTGAAGACCAGGTAGATCACCTCCAGCACCGAGGCCAGCCGCACCGCGCGCTCGGCCGCCTGCGGCACCTCGAAGGGCACGCGCGCCGCGCTCAGCGTGCGCTTGGCGCGCACGATGCGTTGCGCGATCGTCGGCTCGGGCACCAGGAAGGCGCGCGCGATCTCGTCGGTCGTGAGGCCGCCCAGCAGGCGCAGCGTCAGCGCGACGCGCGCGTCGGTCGACAGCACCGGGTGGCAGGCGGTGAAGATCAGGCGCAGCAGGTCGTCGCCGATGTCGTCCTCGCGGGCCGCGTCGAGCCCGTCGACGAAGTCCGGCACCACGTGCATCTGCATCGCGTCCATCTCGTGACCCAGCTCCTCCTGCTTGCGCGCATGCAGCGCGTCCTGGCGCAGGCGGTCGAGCGCGCGGTGCTTGGCGGTGGTCATCAGCCAGGCCGCCGGGTTGTCCGGCAGCTGGCCGTCGTCCCAGTGCTCCAGTGCGGCCAGCAGCGCGTCCTGTGCCAGCTCCTCGGCCAGGCCCACGTCGCGCACGATGCGGGCGACGTGGGCAATGACCTTGGCGGATTCGATCCGCCAGACGGCCTCGATCGCACGGTGGGTTTCGGCGGATGCCACCAGCGGCCTCAGGCGCTTTTCTCGGCCAGCGTCTTCAGGTTGGCCAGGCCCGCCTCGAAGTCGCTGCCGACCATGCGGTCGACGTTGAAGAACAGGTGCATCACCTTCGCGACGTACGGCACCGGGCCGTGCAGCGCCCAGGTCACGCGGGTGCCGCCCGGCTCGGGCCGCAGCGTGAATTCGGCATGGTTGTGCGCTTCGAAAGGCTCGATGAAGTCCAGCGTCATCGTGACCTTCGAGGCCGGCACGGTGTCGACGATGGCCATCCTGCCGCTGCCGATCTCCTTGCTCTGCCAGCCGTAGCTCGCACCCTTGCCGACCGTGGTGGCACCGTAGCTGCCCTGCAGCGCCGGGTCCTTGCGTTCGTACGGGTTCCAGGTGTTGAAGCTGCGCAGGTCGTTGATCATCGCGTGCAGCCGTTCGGGCGGTGCCTGGATCCGCAGGCTGCGCTCGACGCGGAAGGTGTCGGGGCGCGTCGCGGCATAGGCGAGCAGCACGGCGAGCGCCGCGGCGATGGTGAGCAAGGTGGTCTTCAGCATGATCGGCTCCTGGGCGTGGCGGGCGGCGCGGATCGATCCGCACCTGTTGCCACGACGGCCGATCGCGCCGGGAATCGACACCGCTGCCGATGACAAAGGGAAAACCCTGAGCATCAGGCGAAGCAGGGGCCCAGCTCGCGCACTTCGATCGTGCACCACTCGGCGGCCGGGCAGTCGGCGGCGATGGCCACGGCCTCTTCGCGCGTCTTGCAGTCCAGCACGAAGAAGCCGCCGATCATCTCCTTGGCCTCGGCGAACGGGCCGTCGACCAGGCGCGCCTCGCCGCTGCGCTTTTGCACGCGCACCGCGCGGTCCTGCGACAGCAGCGATTCGGCGCTCTTCAGCAGGCCGCGGGTCTTCAGCTGCTCGGCATAGCCCAGCATGCGGTCGTAGGCCTCCTGGCCTTGCGCGGGCGTGCGCTGCTTGCGCTGTTCGACGGGTTCGACGATGAGCATCATGTACGACATGGGGTCTCCGTTCGCGGTGAAGGTGTCATTGTGAAGCGGGTGGGGCGGGGTGGGGGTAGGGCAGCACCAACGCGAGGCTGAGCCCGCACAGCAGCAGCATCGCGACCGCCAGCGGCAGCGCCGACGCGGCCGACATGAAGGGCGCCACCGCCTGCGTGCCGAGCGCGCCGGCGGCCAGGATCGCGAGCATCAGCATCGCCGAGGCCCGGCCCATCTGCACCGGCGGCAGCGCGAGCGCCTCGCTGAAGGCGGCCGGGCCGCGCACCGCCAGCACCGCGCAGAAGCCGCACCAGAACACCGCCACCGCGGCGAAGTCCAGCCTGAACCATGCCGCGGCCAGCACGAAGAGGCCGCACAGCGCGACATGCGCCCAGCAGCCCCACTGCACCGCGCGTGCGGCGCCGATGCGCCGGCTGATGCGGCCCGACTGGCTGGCCACGCCCATGAAGCACAGCACGCTCATCACCTGCAGCGCCGCGAAGCTGCCGGCGCCCCGTCCGAAGGCGTGCACCATCAGCTGCGGCGCACTGGCAACGAAGCTCAGCAGCGCGCCGAAGCACAGCGCATGGCACAGCGCCAGCCGCACGTACTTGCGGTTGGCCAGGATGGCGCCGTAGTGCGCCACCGCGCTGCGGTCCAGGCCCGGCAGCTCGCGCGGCGTGACGCGCACGACGAACGGCAGCGCGAGCAGCGTGACGCCGCCGAGGATCCAGAAGGTCGCGCGCCAGTCCATCACCAGCAGCAGCGCGCTGCCCAGCACCGGCCCGGCGGCCGGCACCGCCGATTCGATCATCGCGATCGACGCGATGCCCTTGACCGCATGCTCGTCGGGAAGCGTCGCGCGCACGACGCTGGGCGCGACCACCGTCGCGGCACCGGCCGCGGCGCCCTGGACCGCGCGCATCGCGAGCAGCCAGCCGATGTCCGGCGCGAGCGCGCAACCGAAGGCCGACAGCACCAGCAGCGTGATGCCGGCCAGCACGCAGCGGCGCGGGCCGAACCGCGTCAGCGCTTCGCCCCAGATCAGCTGCGAGGCCGCAAGCCCGGCCAGGAACACCGCCACCGTCGCCTGCGCCTGCGTGACGTCAATGCCCAGCGAGGCCTGCAGCGTCGGCACGGCCGGCAGGAACAGGTCCATCGCCAGCATGCTGGTGGCGGTGACGATGGACAGCGGCAGGACGGTGCGGATGGCGGAGGGCATCGGGGTTCGGCAGGCGAGGGCGCACTGTAGCAACGCCGCCCTGCTATCGTCACGCGCCAGTCAACGAGGAACACCATGTCCAGCTACATCGAAGGCGCCCTGACCCCGGATGAACGCGTGCTGCACCACGCCCATGTGAGCCTGTGGTCGCTGTGGGTGCCGCTGCTGCTCGGGCTGGTGCTGCTGCCGGCCTTCGGCATCGGCCTGATCGCCTGGGGTTATGCCTACGTGATGTACAAGACCACCGAGCTGGCGGTGACCAGCAAGCGGGTGATCGTCAAGCAGGGCTTCATCTCGCGCCAGACCATCGAGATCAACATCAACAAGGTCGAGTCCATCCAGGTCGACCAGACGGTGATGGGGCGCATGCTCGATTTCGGCTCGCTGCTGATCTCGGGCGCCGGTACGCCGCAGGCGCCCTTGAAGGGCATCTCGAAGCCGCTGGCCTTCCGCCGCGCCTTCATGGAAGCGCAGGACGGCGCCTCGCAGCGCTGAAAGGGACGCGCCGTGCCGAAGTTCGCCGCCAACCTGAGCCTGATGTATGCCGAGCACGCCTTCGCCGACCGCTTCGAGGCGGCGGCGCGCGACGGCTTCACCGCGGTCGAATGCCTGTTCCCGTACGAGCTGTCGGCGGCGGAGCTGAAGGCGCGGCTGCACGGCCACGGGCTGCAGCAGGTGCTGTTCAACGCGCCGCCGGGCGATGCGGCGCAGGGCGAGCGCGGCCTGGCCTGCCTGCCCGGGCGCGAGGCGGCGTTCCGCGAAGGCATCGAGCACGCGCTGGCGCTCGCGGCCGACATCGGCTGCCCGCGCCTGCACGTGATGGCCGGCATCGCGCCGGACCACGTCGACCGCGGCTGGCTGCGCGAGTGCTACCTGGCCAACCTGGCCTGGGCCGCCGACCGAGCGGCGCCGACCGGCATCGACCTGATGATCGAGCCGATCAACACGCGCGACATCCCCGGCTACTTCCTGAACCGCCAGGCCGAGGCGCATGCGGTGGTGCTCGAACTCGGGCGCCCGAACCTGAAGGTGCAGATGGATCTGTACCACTGCCAGATCGTCGAGGGCGACGTCGCGATGAAGCTGCGCCAGTACCTGCCGAGCGGCCGCGTCGGCCACATGCAGGTGGCCGGCGTGCCGCAGCGCCACGAGCCCGACGTCGGGGAGCTGAACTGCGCCTACCTGTTCGACGTGATCGACGAGCTGGGCTACGACGGCTTCATCGGCTGCGAGTACCGGCCGCAGCACGGCACCTCGGCCGGCCTGGGCTGGTGGCGCAAACGGGCGGCCGATCAGCGCTCGGTCTGAGCCGCCGCCTTCACCTGCGCGATCAGGTTCGACACGCCGGCCGCCACGTGGCCGGACGGCACGTGGGCCGACGCGTTCTCGATGTGGCCGGTCTGGTCGTCGAAGAAGAAGTCGGGTTCGAACTCGCGCAGGAACTCGCCCTTGGGCAGGCCGCCGAGGAACATCGCCTCGTCGACCTCGATGTCCCAGTCCATCAGCGTGCGGATCGCGCGCTCGTGCGCCGGTGCGCTGCGCGCGGTGACGAGCGCGGTGCGCACCCGCATCGCCGGCGAGGCCTGGCGTTGCAGCAGCTGCAGGGCCTCGAGCAGGGGCTTGAACGGCCCGGCCGGCAGCGGCTTCAGCGCCTTGTCGCGCTCGTGGGCCTGGAAGGCGTCGAGGCCGGCGCTCTGGAACACCTGCTCGGCCTCGTCGGAGAACAGCACCGCGTCGCCGTCGAACGCGATGCGCACCTCGTGCGGATGGGCGTCGGACGCGCGCGCCGAATGCGGGTACACCCGCGCCGCCGGCACGCCGGCCTGCAGCGCCGAGCGCACGTCGGCCTCGTTGGTCGACAGGAACAGGTGCGCGTTCAGCGGCCGCAAGTAGCGCCACGGCGATTCGCCGCGCGTGAACACGCCGCGCTGGATCGGCAGCCCGTAGTGCTGGGCCGAGCGGAACACGCGCATGCCCGACACCGGGTCGTTGCGCGACAGGATCACCACCTCGACCGAGGCCTGGGGCGAAGCGGCATTGAAGGCCAGCAGCTTGTTGACCAGCGAGAACGCGACGCCCGGCTTGGCCGGTTCGGCCACGCGCTGCAGCTGCAGTTGCATGTAGGCGCGGTCGTCTTCGGCCTCGAAGAGCTGGTTCTCTTCTTCGAAGTCGAACAGGGCGCGCGAGGAAATGGCCACGACGAGCTGGCCGGCGAGGGTGGCGGGCATGCCGGGATGATACGAGGCGGCGCTGAAACAAATGAAACGCGGCGCGGCGGACCGGAAACGGCACTGATACCGGCGCTGCCGACACTGGCGGCATCCGAACACCAACAAGTCCCCAGGAGCCTTCCATGACCGCGACCCTCGTCACCGCCACGCTGCAACGCCTGTTCTCCCGCCAGGGCGGCACGCCCGCGCGCCGGCCGTCGCGCGTCGCGGTGCAGCGCGCCCGCTTCGCGCAGGCGCACCGGCTCGACTTCGCCGACACCCGGCCGGTGGTGTTCCGCAGCGAAGCCTTCGCCGAAGACATCGCCCACATCCACCTGACACTCTGAACCGGGCCGCCCGATGAACACGCCGACCGCCACCGAATGGATCACCGCGGTGCTGAGCGGCGCGAACCGCGCCCGCGTCGCCCCGCCGGACCGATATGATCCGACGCGAATCACCCGCGACAACCCAGACCGAGGGACCCTGCCCATGGCGACCGGCGCGCAAGCCGCCACCCCCGTCGTGCTGGTCGTGGACGACGAGCCCGAGATCCGCTCGCTGCTGAGCGAATACTTCGGCCGCCACGGCCTGAGCGTGCGCACCGCGCAGGACGCGGCGCAGGCGCGCGAGATGCTGGCCGACGCCGTCCCCGACCTGGCCATCCTCGACGTCAACATGCCCGGCGAGAACGGCCTGTCGCTCGCGCGCTGGATGCGTGAGCGCCACCCGCGCATGGGCCTGGTGATGCTGACGACGGCCGGCGAGTCGGTCGACCGCATCGTCGGGCTGGAACTCGGTGCCGACGACTACGTGCCCAAGCCCTTCGAGATGCGCGAGCTGCTGGCGCGCATCCGCGCCGTGCTGCGCCGGGTGACGCTGGCGACCCTGGCGCCGCAGCTGGCCGCCGCCGCCGCGCAGCCCGTGAACACCAAGCGGGTGCGCTTCGGCATCTGCGAACTCGACCTGGACCAGCGCCGCCTGTTCGCGATCGACGACCAGCGCGAGGTCGAGATCAGCGCCGCCGAGTTCGACCTGCTGTCGCTGTTCGCGCGCAACCCGAACCGGCCGCTGAACCGCGACCAGATCATGGAGCAGGCGCACAACCGCGGCTGGGACGTGTTCGACCGTTCGATCGACCTGCGCGTGATGCGGCTGCGGCGCAAGATCGAATCCAACCCCGACAAGCCGGAAGTGCTGAAGACCGTTCGCAACGTGGGCTACGTGTTCGTGCCCCACGCTGCGGACGCATGAGGGGGCTGCAGCGCGAGTTCAGCTGGACCGGCAACCTGAGGTGGGGCGAGCGCCCCGACACGGAAGCCGCCGCGCTGGACCCGGCGCTGATGAGTTCGCTGCTCGACCACATCACCGCGCGCGTCGCGGTGATCGGCCCCGACCACTGCTACCACTATGCGAACCGCGAGGCCGCCGCCTTCTTCGGCCTGACGCCGCAGCAGATCGCCGGCCGCCACCTGGCCGAGGTGATCGGGCAGGCCTCGTACGAGGGTTACCTGCCGTGGGCCGGCCGGCTGTTCGGCGGCGAGTCGCTGCGCTGGCAGGGCTGGGTCGAGTACCCGACGCGAGGGCGCCGCTTCATCCACGAGACCCTGGTGCCCTACGGGCCGCCCGGCGAGCCGGTGCAGGCCATCGTGGTGTTCGGGCGCGACCACACCGAGCTGAAGCTGCACGAGGAGCAACTGGCCGAGCAGCTCGAGCAGCTGCGTGCCAGCGAGGCACTGAAGTCGGCCATCGTCGACCACGCGCTGGCCGCGCTGATCTCGACCGACGGCCACGGCCGCATCGTCGAGTTCAACCCGTCGGCCGAGGCGATGTTCGGCCGCACCCGCGCCGAGGTGATCGGCCGGCGCGTCAGCGAGGTCGTGATGCCCGAACGCTACCGCGGCGCGCACGAGGCCGGCATCGGGCGGCTCGAGGCGGGCGGTGCGCCGCGCGTGCTGGGCAAGCGCCTCGAGCTGTTCGCGCTGCGCGCCGACGGCAGCGAGTTCCCGATCGAGATGGTGCTGTGGCGTACCGACGTCGGCGGCACCGCGTTCTACACCGCGTCGATGGTCGACGTGACCGAGCGCCACGGCGCGGCGCAGCAGATCGAACGCCAGCGCGAGGCGCTGCGCCAGAGCGAGAAGCTGACCGCGATGGGCAGCCTGCTGGCCGGTGTCGCGCACGAGCTGAACAACCCGCTGGCGATCGTGATGGGGCGTGCCAGCCTGCTGGAGGAGAAGTGCGAGGACGACGCGTTGAAGGCCGACGTGCTGCGCATCCGCGAGGCGGCCGAGCGCTGCGGGCGCATCGTGCGCACCTTCCTGGACATGGCACGCAGCAAGCCGCCGCAGCGCGGCACGGTCGACATGAACGACCTGGTGCGCGCCGCGGTCGAGATGCTGCACTACAGCTACCGCACGCACGGCATCGAGCTGGAGACCGAGCTGGAGCCGGGGCTGCCGGCCATCCACGCCGACGGCGACCAGGTCGGCCAGGTGGTGCTGAACCTGCTGGTCAATGCACAGCAGGCGCTGGCGGGGCTGGATGCGCGGCGGCGCGTCAAGGTGCAGACGGGCGTCGAGGCGCGGCGCGACAACCGCGCGCAGCGCGTGTGGCTGCGGGTGGCGGACAGCGGGCCGGGGGTGTCGGCGGAGCTGGCGGCGCGCATCTTCGAGCCCTTCTTCACGACCAAGGCCGAGGGCATGGGCACCGGCCTCGGGCTGGCGGTGTCGCGCTCGCTCGCGCGCGAGCATGGCGGCGACCTGATCCTCGAATCGGCCGGCGCGGAGGGCGGCGCGAGCTTCCGGCTCAGCGTGCCGGTCAGCGGCGTCGCGGACGAGGTGGCCGCGGCACCGCAGGCGGCGGCCGCCGAAGCGCCGTCGAAGGCGCGGCTGCTGGTGGTCGACGACGAGCCCGAGCTGCTGGGCCTGATGCGCGAGATGCTGGAAGGCGCCGGCTACGACGTGGCCGTCGCCGAATCGGGCGCGGTCGCGCTGGCCTTGCTGGAGATGGCAGGCTTCGACGCGATCGTCTCCGACCTGCGCATGCCCGACATCGACGGCGCGACGCTGTGGCGCGAGGTGCAGCGGCGCCGGCCGGCGCTTGCACGGCACATGCTGTTCGTCACCGGCGACACCTTGTCGCCGGACGCGCGGGAGTTCCTGAGGGAGGCGCGCTGCGCGGGGCTGGACAAGCCGTTCTCCAAGGCGGACCTGCTGGCGCGCGTCGCGGCACTCGTGTCCTGCAGCTAGGCGGTGGCGCCTTCGCGCGCCGCTTCCATCATCGTGCGCGACACCACGCGGTACATCGCGGCCCAGGCGTCGTGCACCTCGGGCGTGAAGGCCTCGCCCAGCCCCTGGTGCAGGGTCTTCAGCAGCGCGCCGCCGACGGTGCCGTAGTGCTCGTCGTGCACGCCATAGGCGGCGTGGCGCTTGCCGAGCAGGCGCAACGCGGCGTGCAGCGTGAACGGATCGTCCAGCACGCGGATCGCGGCGGCCAGCATCGTCATCAGGCGTTCGCCCTGGTGGCGGATGTCGGTGCGGAACAGCTCGCGCAGGCCCGGGTCGGCGGCGAACAGGTTGTCGTAGAACAACTGGGCCGTCCGGGCGGAGTCCGGCTGGATGCGGCCGAAGCTGTGGCGGATCAGGTGGATTTCTTGCGGCGTCATGGGGGCGAATCCTGCTGCGTTCGTGTCAGGAACACAGGATCGCCGCCGAATGATTCGGCGCCGTTTCAGCTTGCGCGCGGCCGTGTTTCGTTTGTCACTGCATGAAGCCGATGGCCGACTTCTTCGCGCCGAAATCGGGCAGGTCGGCACAGGCGACGTGCTCGCGGCGCGCCAGCTTGGCGTTGCCGAAGGCCGTCATCCAGGCGCGGCGCATCTCGCGCGGCGCCATCTCGCTCATGCGGTCGAGCACGTCGGCGCGCGGTTCGGCCTCGAAGCGCTCGCCCCAGGCGTGGTCGCGGCGGATGCCGTCGTACAGCCGGGCGGCGATGCGGCGCGCCGCGTCGCGGTCGGGCGCCTGCACCTCGTAGACGTTCATGCGGTTCAGGATCGGGTCGGGGATGGCGCGGCCGTCGTTGGCGGTCGCGACCCAGATCACCTGGCTGGCGTCGATCGGCACCTCGGCGAACTCGTCGACGAAGCTGCCGGCAGTGTCGTGCTCGAGCAGGCCGTACAGCGCGCCCAGCGGGTCGTAGGCGTGTTCTCCGCCGGCCTTGTCGATCTCGTCGACCACCATCACCGGGTTGGCGTACTGGCCGTCGACCAGCGTCTCGAAAAGCTTGCCGGGGCGGGCGCCCTTCCATTGGCTGGAGGCGCCGCTGAGCACCCAGCCGGCGGTCATCGAGCTCATCGACATGAAGCCCATGCCGGTGCCGAGCAGCTGCGACAGCTCGCGGGCGAAATGCGTCTTGCCGACGCCGGGCGGGCCGAGCAGCAGCAGCGGCGTGATCTCGAGCGCATCGCGGCTGTCTTCGCACAGCGCGAGCTGGCGCTTGACGTCGTCGAGCACCTCGGTGAAGTTGGGCAGTTCGTCGTACAGGTGGTCCATCGCCGGCAGGCCGGACGGCTTGACCTGGAAGCGATCGGGGCCCTTCTCGAGCATGCGTTCGTAGGTGGAGCGCAGGCTCTCGTGTTCCTTGTGCGGCAGCTTGTCGAGCTTGCGGCCGACCTCGTCGACTCGGTAGAGGCTGCGCATGCGGGCAATCGGGATGCCGCCTCGCGAAGAAGGGGACGACACCGGGACCAACTGCTTGGATGCGCTCATCGAAACCTCCAGAGGACGCAGACCTTGGAGTTCATTGAAGCAAAGCCGTTCACCGGCGAGCCATCAATGAAAACCCGAAACACCGCTCAGTTCCGGGGGAGGGCATGCAGGACGCATGCCAGCGGGGCCCTATTTCACCCAGGTATTGAGCTGGATGATCGGCAACAGAACCGCGAGAACGATCAGCATCACCGCCCCGCCCATCGCGACGATCAGCAGCGGCTCCAGGATGGTGGCCATCGCCATCGCGCGGCGCTGCACCTCCTGCCCCAGCTGCTTGGCGGCGCGGTCCAGCATCTGCGGCAACTGCCCGGTCTGCTCGCCCAGCCGCGCGAACATCGACAACAGCCCCGGGAAGCGCTTCTTCGCCGCCATCGCCGATGCGAAGGGCGCGCCCTCGCGCACCTGCACCAGCGCATCCAGCGCATCGGCACGCATGGCATGGTTGGACAGCGTCTCGGCGGCCGCCTGCAGCGCCTTCAGGATCGGCACGCCGGCATTCGCCAGCATCGCCAGCGTGCCGGCAAAGCGCGCCGCGTTGTAGCCGCGCGAGAGTTTGCCGATCAGTGGCAGCGTCAGCCAGCTCGCATCGAACTGCTCGCGGAACAAGGCGTTGCGCAGCATCAGCCGCAGCGTCACGACGCCGCCGGCGATCAGCAGCAGCAGCACCCAGCCGTAGTTGCGCAGGAACGCGCTGATCGCGAGCATCGCGACCGTCAACCCGGGCAGCGCCCGCTTCGAGCTGGTGAACACCGACGCCACCTGCGGCACCACGTAGGTCACCAGGAAGATCACGATCACCACCGCGATCAGCGACACGATGGCCGGGTACAGCGTTGCGCCGATGATCTTGGACTTGAGCTGCTGGCGCTCYTCCAGGTCGTCCGCCAGCCGTTCCAGCACGCGGCCCAGCGCGCCGCTTTGCTCGCCGGCCCCCACGACCGCGCGGTAGACGTCGTCGAACTCGCGCGGCGCCCCGCCCAGCGCGCGGGCGAACGGCGAGCCGCCGTTGACCTCGCTGCGCAGGTGGGCGATCAGCTCGCGCTGCTTCGGGTCTTCGGCCTCGTCGCTCAGCGCCGTCAGCGCCCGTTCCAGCGGCAAGCCCGAGCCCACCAGCCCGGCCAGCTGGCGCGTCCATACCGCCAGCCCGGTCGAGCTGAACACGCGGCGCACCATCTTCAGGCCGGTCGGCTGCGTGCCGGCCGACGCCACCTGCGTCACCTCCAGCGGCACCAGCGCCTGCGCACGCAGCTGCGCCCGCGCCGCCTTGGCGTTGTCCGCCTCCAGCAGGCCACTGCTGGATTTGCCGGCGGCGTTGATCGCCTCGAAACGATAAGCAGGCATGGCCGAACCTATTCGCGCGTGACGCGCATGACTTCTTCAGCCGAGGTCACGCCTTCCGACACCAGGCGGTCGCCGTCCTCGCGCATCGAGCGCATGCCGCCGGCTTCCGCCGCGACGAACACCTGCGATTCCGCCGCGCGGCTGTGGATCAGCGCCCGCACCTTCTCGTCGGCCACCATCAGTTCGTAGACGCCGGTGCGGCCCTTGTAGCCGGAGTTGCCGCATTCGCTGCAACCCACCGGGTGCCAGCGGCCCTTGGCATCCTGCTTCTTGCAGTGCGGGCACAGCTTGCGCACCAGCCGCTGCGCCAGCACGCCCAGCAGGCTGGAGCTGAGCAGGAAGGGCTCGACGCCCATGTCGGTCAGCCGGGTCACCGCGCTCGGCGCGTCGTTGGTGTGCAGCGTGGCCAGCACCAGGTGGCCCGTCAGCGAGGCCTGGATCGCGATCTGCGCGGTCTCGAAGTCGCGGATCTCGCCGATCATGATGACGTCCGGGTCCTGGCGCAGGATCGCACGCAGCGCCTTCGCGAAGGTCAGGTCGATCTTCGCGTTGACCTGGGTCTGGCCGATGCCGCCCAGTTCGTATTCCACCGGGTCCTCCACCGTCAGCACGTTGGTGGTGGCGGTGTCGACGCGGCCCAGCGATGCGTACAGCGTGGTCGTCTTGCCCGAACCGGTCGGGCCGGTCACCAGCACGATGCCGTGCGGCTGCTGCACCAGCTTGTTGAAGCGCGCCAGCGTGTCGCCGCCCATGCCCAGGCCTTCGAGCGTGAACTTGGATTCGCCCTTGTCCAGGAGGCGCAGCACCGCGCGCTCGCCGTGCGCCGACGGCAGCGTCGACACCCGCACGTCGACCGCGCGGCCGCCGATGCGCAGCGAGATGCGGCCGTCCTGCGGCAGGCGCTTCTCGGCGATGTCCAGCTCGGCCATGATCTTCAGCCGCGAGATCAGCGCCGCGTGCAGCGCCTTGTTCGGTTGCACCACCTCGCGCAGCGTGCCGTCGACGCGAAAGCGCACCGAGCTCGAGCGCTCGTAGGGCTCGATGTGGATGTCGCTCGCGCCGTCCTTCGCGGCCTGCGTCAGCAGCGCGTTCAGCATGCGGATGATGGGCGCGTCGTTCGACGCTTCCAGCAGGTCCTCGATGGCCGGCAGGTCCTGCATCATGCGGCTCAGGTCGACCTTGCTCTCGACCTCGCCGATCACGACCGCGGCGCTCGATTCGCTGCCGGCATAGGCGGCGGCGATGCGGTTGGCCAGCGTCGAGGCCGGCTCGCGCTCGAGCGCATCGATCGAGTACAGCCGCAGCACCTCGCTCAGCGCCGGCAGCGACACCGTCTCGGGCGCCCACAGCACCAGGCGCTCGCCTTCGTCTTCCAGCAGCAGCGTGTGCGCCTTCGCGTAGGCGTAGGGCAGGGGGTGGCGGGTCGACATGGCCTACTGCCCCGGCTGGCTGGCGGCCGGATCGGGGGCCGACGCGCCGTTCGCGGGCGCCGCCGGCAGCGCCGGGTTGCGGATCGGCTTCGGCGGCGGGGCGGCCAGCGCCTTCTCGGAGCTCTGCAGCGTGTTCAGCGGCGGCAGCACCGGCGATTCGTTGATCGGCGTGATCCAGCTGTTGCGCGGCTGCTCGGACCTCTGCTGTGCGCGGATGGTCTCGTAGCGGTCCAGCGAGACGGCGTTCGACGTGGCCGCATCGCGCATCACGATCGGGCGCAGGAACACCATCAGGTTGGTGCGCGTCTTCTGGCGGCTCTGGCTGCGGAACAGCGCACCCACCACCGGGATGTCGCCGAGCAGCGGCACCTTGTTGTTGGTCTCGGTGAACTTGTCCTCGATCAGGCCGCCCAGCACGATGATCTCGCCGTCGTCGACCACCACCGTCGATTCGATCGAGCGCTTGTTGGTCGACGGGCCGGCGCTGGTGGTGCCGGGCGCGACCTTGTCCGACAGGCTGGACGATTCCTGGAAGATCGTCATGCGCACCGCGCCGTTCTCGCCGATCTGCGGCTTGATCTTCAGCGTGATGCCGACGTCCTTGCGCTCCACCGTCTGGAACGGGCTGGTGGTCGCGGTGCCGGTGTTGGTGAACTGGCCGGTGATGAACGGCACGTTGCTGCCGACGATGATCTTCGCTTCCTCGTTGTCGAGCGTGATCAGGTTCGGGGTCGAGATGATGTTGCTGTTGGTCTGGCTCTGCAGCAGGTTGGCGATCGCGGCCAGCCCGTACTGCCCGGCGAACTTGCGGATCACGCCGATGTTCAGGCCTTCGCCCAGGCCGGCGGTGACGCCGGTGGCGTCGATGTTGATCAGGTTGCCCTTGCCGCTCTGGCCGAAGTTGGTGCCGCCGACGATGCCGGTGGAGTCGCCGCTCTTGCCGATCAGGCCCTGCCACTGGAAGCCGGCCTGCGCGGCGTTGTCGCCGGTCACCTCGACGATCATGCTCTCGATGTAGACCTGCGCGCGGCGCGAGTCGAGCTGGTCGATGACGGCGCGCAGCTGCTTGTAGACCGGCTCGGGCGCGGTGATGATCAGCGAGTTGCTGGCCGGGTCGGCCTGGATCATGCCGCCGGTGGACGGTGCGGCCGACGGGCTGAGGGGTGCGACCGCCTGCGGGCTGGCACCGCCCTGCTGGTTCGGGTTGGCGGCCTGCGCCAGCGAGGCGGTCGGCGAGCTGCCACCCCCGCCGCCGCCGGCACCGCCGCCGGTCGCGCTGAACGCGGCGCGCAGCACCGTGGCCAGCTTCACCGCGTCGCCGTTCTTCAGGTAGACGACGTAGATGTTGCCCATCGGGTTGTCGCCCACCATCGGCTTGTCGAGCTTCTCGATCACCGACTTGATGTTGGCCATGCGGGCCGGCGTCGACGCGCGCACGATCAGTGCGTTGCTGCGCGCATCGACCAGGATCGACGACGTGGCGCCGATGCCCGGCGCGCCGCCCTGGGCCGCGCCGCCGCTGCCGTCGCTCAGGCGCTGCACCACGGTGGCCAGGTCGGTGGCCACCGCGTACTTCAGCGGGATGATCTCGACGTCGCCCGAGCTCGGCGTGTCCATCGCCGCGATGATCTTGCCGATGCGCGTCAGGTTGTCGGCGTAGTCGGTGATGACCAGCGTGTTGTTGCCGGGGTTGGCGTTGATGGTGTTGTTGGGGCTGATCAGCGGACGCAGCACCGGCACCAGGTTGTTGGCGTTCTCGTGGCTGAGCTTGAAGATCTGCGTCAGCACCTGGTCGCCCTGGCGCGACACCGAGCCGATCGACACCGTGCCCGACTGCAGCTTGGCGTCGGCCTCGGGCACCACCTTGAACAGCCCGCCGACCTCGACCACCGTGAAGCCCAGGCCGCGCAGCGCCGCCAGGTAGTTCAGGTAGGCCTCGCGCGGCGTCATCGGCTCTTCGCTGAAGAGCGTGATCGTGCCCTTGACGCGCGGGTCGACGACGAACTGCTGCTTCAGGATCGCGCCCATCGCGCGCGACACGCCCTCGATGTCGGCATTGACGAAGTTCAGCGTCACCGGCTCGCCCTTGAAGCGCGACGGTGCCGGCACGGCGGGGGCGGCGTTCTGCGCCAGCACCAGCGGCACGCTGCCGAAGTGGGTCGCCAGCAATGCGGCCACCAGCGCAGAAACGAGAGGGCGCTTTGCGAGAGGGCGCTTTTTCATACTCATCCGATCGAAATGACGGACACGGCGCCATTGCGCCGCCCGATGATGTTCAGCAAATTGCTCAGGGCAGCTTCGTCGCCGCTGTTCGCGCGCGCCTCGCCGCGAAACCGCACGCCATTGGCGCCGACGCTGCCATTGCCCGAAAGTTGCAACGCGCCCTCGAGCGTCGTCAGCGAGAGCTGCGACGGCCCGCCGCCGGGGTTGCCCGACACCGACAGCCGGTAGCTGCCCAGCCTCTCGAGCGACGACACCCGCGAGGCCGCGCCCAGCAGCTCGACGTCGGCACTGCCGCTCAACAGCCAGCGGCCCTGCACCCACTCCATCGTCAGCCCGGGCGAGGCCAGGCGCAGCGCGCCGCCGAGCTGCAAGGTGTTCCACGGCGTGCCCAGCCCGCCCAGCAGCGCCCCCGGCCACTGGCCGGTCCAGCCGGGTTGCGGCATCAGCGTGAGGGCCAGGCGGCCGAAGCCGGGCTTGATCTGCAGCGCGACGTTGCCGTTCAGGCAGCAGGCCTGGCGCGCCACCAGCTCGAGGCCGAGACCGCGCAGCCCGAGCGACCAGTCGAGCCGGCCGGGCAGCGAGGCGGCGTCGCGGCTGCCCGGCCCGCCGGTCAGCACCACGACGGCGCTGCCCGACCACACGGTGCCGCGCGCATCGGCCAGCAGCACGCGCTCGCCCGAGGCCGACGCGATGGCCGAGGCCAGCCAGCTGGCCGGCGCGAACGCGACCAGCCCGAAGAGCAGCCCGAGCACCGTGCCGGCCACCGCCCAGCGCGTGGCGGCGCCGCGCGACTGGTCCCAGGCCATCTCGGCGAAGGTCGATTCCTGCCAGGCCGACGGGCTCAGGCTGGCGGCGAAGCGGCGCTTGGCGACGCGCTTGGGCACGGCACGCCCGAGCGGCCGCAGGAAGGGGCGGGCCATCAGGCACCTCCCCCGAAGCTGACGATCAGCGTGCCGCCGTAGCCCTGCGGGCCGCGCGTCAGCTGGGCCTCGATCGGGCGCGCGCGGGCGCCGCTGCGCACCTCGCCGAGCCAGCCGCGCAGGCGCTCGCCGGAGATGCCGGCCAGCGTCAGCGTCGCACGGTCGCCCTGGATGGAGATGCGGGCCTTGTCGCCCAGCCGGTCGGTGGCCGATTTCAGCGCGTCCGCGGCCTGCGAGGTCGACACCGGCGCGACGCTGCGCAGTTCGCGCACCTCGCCGGCCAGGCGTTGCATCGATTGCAGCTGGGCATCCAGCGCATCCAGCGTGGCCGGCGCGCTGCGCAGCACGCGCAGTGCCGGGGCCACCGCGATCATCCAGACGATCAGCAGGCCGACGAACAGCATCGCGGCGCCGGCGCCCATGCGTTCGCGCGGGGCCAGGCCGCTCCAGGTGGYGAGCAGCTGGGTGCGCACGGCCGCGAGGGGGGCGGGCAGGGCGATGCCGCGCGAGGGTCTTGAAGGGCGGGCGGTGCTCACAGCGGGCGTCCTGGCGTCGATGGCGGCGCGCGGCTGATGGTCAGGCGGCCGTCGACGGCCTCGACCTGCCAGCCGGCGGGGGTCAACTGGTTGCGGAATTGCTCGATCTGCGGCGGGCTCCAGCCGGTGGCGGCCAGCGTCAGCTTGCCGGGCTCGAAGCGCAGCGTGTCGACCGGCGGGCGGTCGGGCGGCCAGGCCGCGGCGGCGGCCTGCAGCATCGGCTCGAGATCGGTCTCGCCCGGCCGGCCGGCGGCGGCACGCAGGCTGTCGGTGGCACGCTGCATGGTCGCCGACGGGTCGAGCGCGGCCTGCGCGGCGGACTGCGGATGCGCCGTCGCCACCAGGTTCACCATCGCCTGCTTGCGCGCGCTGATGGCCGAGCTTTGATGTGCCGCCCACAGGTTCAGGCCGAGCAGCTGCACCGCGACCAGCGCGATCAGCCCGTAGCGCAGCGGGCGCCAGCCCGGCGTCAGGAACTTGCGCCAGCTGTCGCGCAACGCGCGCGTACCGCGGTTCTTCCGGGCAAGCGAGAACTGGCGCAGGTTCCACAGCGAGCGCGAGGCCTGCAGTGCACGCTGCGCCGGCGACATCACGTTGACCGGCGCGCCGAGCCAGCGCTCGGCCGGCGCCGCGGCGGCCGGCGTCGCGCTCCAGCGCGCGCCTTCGGGCAGCGGTTGCGGCTGC
>NZ_JBFUEB010000035.1:0-52777 GCF_056404395.1 Rhizobacter sp. P2_D12
CCAGGCCCGGGCGCAGCGTCGCCGCCGCGGCCTCGCGATGCACGCCCGGCACCCGCCCGGTGCTGTCGTAGGTCAGCGTCAGCGGCAGGYGCCCCACGCGCAGCCCGGTGTCCACGAACTCCTTCTTGACCCCGCGCAGCGGCACGATCGGGTTGCCCCGCAGCAGCTCGCACAGCGGRCAGTCGTGCGGCAGCCTCACGTCGCGTATCGGCCAGCAYGCCGTGTTCGTCGGGTCGGCCCCGGTGCCGGGGCGGCAGGTGCAGGTGCTGCCGGTGAGCAGCGCRTCGCCCGGRCAGGTGGGGCGGGTGAACCCCGTCGACGATCTGATGCGGCCGCCGCCGCCGCCACTGCCGAAGCARATCGAACCATAGCCGCTTCCCTCGCCGAACAGCGTGGGGTCGTGCATCACCSATTGCCAGTACGCGCCACACTGCGCGTTRAACGAGCCCTGCTCGCCGCAGAACGCCGTCGGGAAGCCCATCTCGTCGTTGATGCAACCGCCGCCTGTGGGCTCCGTGCCGGCTGGGGCCACCTGGCCGCTCGCGTGCACCGCGCCGGCCACCAGCATCAGCATCGACAACACGATGCCCATCACACCCCGATGCAGGGGTGTCCTCTCCAATGACATGAAGTTCTCCTCGTCGACCGCAATGCGCCTGTGCGCTCGCGCCCTGAGTACTTCTTCAGGAGACTGCTTGAAACGCGAGCCGGCGGATTAGACGTGAAGGAAATGACAGCGACAAGGGCTTTTGTCGCGCCCGAAGAATTGTTGACAAAGTGGGGCTACGTCCCCGGCGCGCCCAGGCTCCGGACGATCCCCTCCCGCACCACCTCCGACAGCACCCGCCGCTCCGCATGCTCGGAGTAATGCGCCGGCAGCACCGTCACGTGCGCCGTCAGCCCCTCGGCCATCACCACCCACCACAGCGACTGCATCAGGCTCGTGTCGCCGATGTACGCCGCCGCCGGGCTCACCGCGTGCGTCGCATCGGCATAGCGCAAGGCCACCGGCTGCACCGGCGTGCCGGTGGTGATCGCCGCCTGCAGCAGGTTGGCGTGGAAGGGCAGCACGCCGTGGCCATCGCTCGTCGTCCCTTCGGGAAACACCGCGATCACGTCGCCACCTTGCAGCGCCGCGGCGATCTGGTGCACCACGCGCATCGCATCGCGCTTGCGCTCGCGTTCGATGAACAGCGTGCCGCCGCAGGCCGTCAACCAGCCCAGCACCGGCCACTTGCGGATGTCGGCCTTCGACACGAAGCGCGACGTGTGCGCCGCGTTGATCGCCATGATGTCGATCCACGACACGTGGTTGGCGACGATCATCACCGGCGCGCGGTGCAACTCGCCCCGCACGGTGACGCGGATGCCCAGCAGGCGCAGCATCGCTGCGCACCAGGGCCCGACACGCGCCATGCGCTGCGCAGGGCCCAGGAACGGGAAGATGAACGTGCAGATCAGCGCCCCGCGCACCACGTGCGCGAGGCAGGCCACGATGCGCCAGGCGGCGCGCAGCTTGCGCACGGCCTCAGCGGCCTGCGCCAGCGGCTTCGTAGGCGACCTGCCCGGCCACCACGGTGAACCCGACCCGCCCCGGCAGCTCATAGCCCGAGAACGGCGAATGCCGCCCCTGGCTGCGGAACTTCGACGGCTCCACCGTCCAGCGTGCCGCCGGGTCGAACACGCACAGGTCGGCCACGCCGCCCTGCACCAGCTTGCCCGCGCTCGAGCCCAGCGAGCCCAGGCTCTCGCCCAGCACGCGCACCGGGTCGCAGGTCAGCCGCGCCAGCGTCTTCGCCAGCGGCACGCCCTGCTCGTCGCCCCACTTCAGCGCCAGGCTCAGCAGCAGCTCCAGCCCGGTCGAGCCCGGCTCTGCCTCGGCGAACGGCAGGTTCTTGTTGTCCTCGTCGACCGGCGTGTGGTCGCTCACCAGCGCATCGATCGCGCCATCGGCCAGCGCCGCGCGGATCGCATCGCGGTCGCGCTGCTGGCGCAGCGGCGGCGTCAGCCGCATCGCCGCGTTGAAGTAGCCGATGTCGACGTCGGTCAGGTGCAGGTGGTTCGCACTAACGTCGCAGGTGACCGGCAGGCCCTCGCCTTTCGCACGCCGCACCAGCTCGATGCCGGCGGCGCTGCTCAGCCGGCACAGGTGCACGCGCGCACCCGTCACGCGCATGAGCTCGAAGATCACGTGCAGCGCGATCGTCTCGGCGATCACCGGCACGCCCGACAGCCCGAGCCGCGTCGCGAGCGCACCGCTGGCCGCCACGCCCTTGCCCAGGTAGGCATCCTGCGGCCGCAGCCACACGGTGTAGCCGAAGGTCGCGGCGTACTGCATCGAGCGCTGCAGCACCAGCGTGTCGGTCAGCGGCGCATCGGCCTGCGAGAAACCCACGCAGCCGGCCTCGGTCAGCTCGGCCATCTCGGTGATCGCCTCGCCGGCCAGCCCGCGCGTCAGCGCGCCCAGCGGGTACAGGTGCGCGTGGTTGAGGTTGCGCGCGCGGAACTTCAGCATCTCCACCAAGCCCGGCTCGTCGAGCGGCGGATCGGTGTCGGGCGGGCACACCAGGCTCGTCACGCCGCCGGCCACCGCCGCGGCCATCTCGGATTCGAGCATGCCTTCGTGCTCGTGCCCCGGCTCGCGCAGCCGCGCCGCCAGGTCCACCAGCCCGGGGGCCACCACCAGCCCGCTCGCGTCGATGGTGCGGCTGGCATGGAAATCGGCGCTCACGCTGCCCAGCGAGACGATGCGCCCGGCCGCGATGGCGACGTCGCCGGTCTGGTCCAGGCCCGAGGCCGGGTCGAGCAGGCGGCCGTTCTTGATCAGGAGTTTCATGCGTTGTTTCCGGCGATGGTGGACATCACGGCCATGCGCACCGCGATGCCGAAGGTGACCTGCGGCAGGATCACGCTCTGCTTGCCGTCGGCCACCGACGAATCGATCTCGACGCCGCGGTTGATCGGCCCCGGGTGCATCACGATCGCATCCGGCTTGGCGAGCGCGAGCTTCTCGTCGGTGAGCCCGTAGTTCTTGAAGAACTCGCCGGCGCTCGGCAGCATCGCGCCGCTCATGCGCTCGTTCTGCAGCCGCAGCATGATGATCACGTCGGCACCGCGGATGCCCTCGGCCATGTCGTGGCACACGCGCACGCCCATCTCCTGCAGGTCGCCCGGCACCAGCGTCTTCGGGCCCACGGCGCGGATCTCGGGCACGCCCAGCGTGGTCAGCGCATGGATGTCGGAGCGCGCGACACGCGAATGCAGGATGTCGCCGACGATCGCCACCGTCAGGTTGCTGAAGTCCTTCTTGTAGTGGCGGATCGTGTACATGTCGAGCAGCCCCTGCGTCGGGTGCGCATGGCGGCCGTCGCCGGCGTTCACCACGTGCACGTGCGGCGCGCAGTGCTGCGCGATCAGGTAGGGCGCGCCGCTCTCGCTGTGCCGCACCACGAACATGTCGGCATGCATCGCCGACAGGTTGGCGATGGTGTCGAGAAGGCTCTCGCCCTTGGCCGCGCTCGACTTGGCGATGTCCAGGTTGATCACGTCGGCCGACAGCCGCTTGGCGGCGATCTCGAAGGTGGTGCGCGTGCGCGTGCTGTTCTCGAAGAACAGGTTGAACACGCTCTTGCCGCGCAGCAGCGGCACCTTCTTCACGTCGCGGTCGTTGACGCTCAGGAAGGTGCCGGCGGTGTCGAGGATGTGGTGGATCACCGCGCGCGGCAGGCCCTCGATCGAGAGCAGGTGGATCAGTTCGCCGTGCGCGTTGAGCTGCGGGTTTCGCTTGGAGAGCATCAGCTGCCTTCCTGGATGTCGAAGGTGAATCGGCCGTCGTCGTCGCGCGCCAGGCGCAGGCGTTGCTCGCGCGGCAGCGTGATGCGCGCCGCCGAGTAGGCCGGTTGGATGGGGAGTTCGCGCCCGCCGCGGTCGACCAGCACCGCCAGGGTCACGCTGGCCGGGCGGCCGAAGTCGAACAGCTCGTTGATCACCGCGCGCGTCGTGCGCCCGGTGTACAGCACGTCGTCGATCAGCAGGATGGGCCGGCCGTCGACGTCGAAGGGCAGCCGCGTCGGGTCGGCGTTCGACATGCCGCGCGACGCGAAATCGTCGCGGTGCAGCGCGCTGGAGATCACGCCGATCTCGCCCGGCAGCTTGAGCTGCTGGTGCAGCCGCTCGGCCAGCCAGGCGCCGCCCGACCAGATGCCCACCAGCACGCTGTCGGGCTGCAGCAGGTTGCGCACGACGGACTGCAGGTCCTTGTAGAGCGATTCGGCGTCGAGGTGCAGGGTACTCATCGGGTCGTCCTCAGGGCAGCGCCCGCAGGTATTGCTCAAGAATGATCGCGGCCGAGGCCGCATCGACGTCCGCCGCGCCCATCGCGTGGGCCTCGGTGGTGGTGTAGCGCTCGTCGACCTGGTGCACCGGCAGCCGGAAGCGGCCGTGCAGCTGGCGCGCGAAGCGCTGCGCGCGGGCGGTGTTCTCGTGCGGCGTGCCGTCGGGGTGCACCGGCACGCCCACCACCAGCGCGGCCGGCTGCCATTCGGCGATCAGCTTGCCCAGCGCATCGAATCGGGCGTCGCCGGTCGCGGCCACGGTACGCAGCGGCGTCGCGCTGCGGGTGATGGTGTTGCCGCTGGCCACGCCGACGCGCAGCGTGCCGAAGTCGAAAGCCAGGAAGGAAAGCGGAACGGTCGGTGCAGCGAGGTCAGCCATCGCGGGCTCCCTCATGCGTGCCCCGCCTCTTGCGAGAGCATGCGCGCATCGATGCCCAACAGCGACAAGGCCTTGTCGTAGCGCTGCTCGACGGGGGTGTCGAAGATGATGCCGGGCTCGGCGCCGACGTTGATCCAGCCGTTGCGGCCGATCTCTTCCTCGAGCTGGCCGGCGCTCCAGCCGCTGTAACCCAGCGTGACCAGGATCTTCTTCGGGCCGGCACCGCTGGACAGCGCCTCCAGCACGTCCTTGCTGGTGGTCATCTCCAGCCCGCCGGGGATCTGCAGCGACGAGTTGTAGTGCCCGCCCTCGCCCGATTCGCCGCCCAGCCGCTCGTGCAGCACGAAGCCCCGCTCGGTCTGCACCGGGCCGCCGAAGTAGACCGGCACGTCGACCAGGTCTTCCCGGTCGAGCGTCAGCTCGACCTTCTCGAACAGGTTCTTCAGCTTGATGTCGATCGGCTTGTTGATCACCAGGCCCAGCGCGCCCTTGTCGGTGTGCTCGCACAGGTAGATCACGGCCCCGGCGAAGGTGTCGTCCGCCATGCCCGGCATGGCGATCAGGAACTGGTTGGTCAGGTTGATGGTCGCGGCGGGCATCCGGGCATTTTATTCCTCCGGCACACTGGCCGGTGATGCACAAGGTTTCAGAACCCTCGCTGGACGCCGCGCTGGTCTGGTTTCGCCGCGACCTGCGGGCGTGCGACCACGCGGCGCTGTTCCATGCGCTGAAGGCGGCGCGCAAGGTTTTCTGCGGTTTCATCCTCGACCGCGCGATCCTCGACGCGCTGCCGCGGGCCGACCGGCGGGTGGAGTTCATCCGCGACAGCCTGGCCGCGCTGGACGCCCGGCTGCGCGCGCTGGCGCCCGGTGCCGGCCTGCTGGTGCGGCAGGGCCTGGCTAGCGACGAGCTGCCGCGGCTGGCCCGGCAACTGCACGTGCAGGCGGTGTACGCCAACCACGACGACGAGCCGGCGGCGCTGGCGCGCGACACCGCGGTGCGCGGCGAACTGGCCGGCCTGGGGATCGCGCTGCACACGTCCAAGGACCACGTCGTGTTCGAGCGCAGCGAGGTGCTGACCGGCAGCGGCAAGGCCTACAGCGTGTTCACGCCGTACAAGAACGCCTGGCTGCGCAAGCTGGAGCCGTTCTACCTGCGCGCCTGGCCGGTCGAGCGCTACGGCCACCGGCTGGCGCCCTTGCCGGACGGCGTGGCGGCCGGCGTGCCGTCGCTGGCCGACATCGGCTTCGAGCCGACCAACCTGCACGAGCTGCAGCTGGGCAGCGGCGAGGCCGGCGCGCAGGCGCTGCTGGACGACTTCCTGCCGCGCATCGAGCGCTATGCCGAGGCGCGCGACTTCCCGGCGGTGAAGGGGCCGAGCTACCTGTCGATGCACCTGCGCTTCGGCACCGTCTCGGTCCGCACGCTGGCGCGCGAGGCCGCCCAGCGCGCGCAGCTGGGCTCGCACGGCGCCGCCACCTGGCTGTCGGAGCTGGTGTGGCGCGATTTCTACCACCAGGTGCTGCACCACCACCCGCGCGTGGTGGGTGCGAGCTTCAAGCCGGAGTACGACGCGATCAAGTGGGAGCACGGCAAGCACGCGCAGGCGCTGTTCCAGGCCTGGTGCGAGGGCCGCACCGGCTACCCGCTGGTCGACGCGGCGATGGCGCAGATCAACCAGAGCGGCTACATGCACAACCGGTTGCGCATGGTGGTGGCCAGCTTCCTGACCAAGGACCTGGGCATCGACTGGCGCTGGGGCGAGGCGTACTTCGCCGAAAAGCTGAACGATTTCGACCTGGCGGCCAACAACGGCGGCTGGCAGTGGGCGGCATCGACCGGCTGCGATGCGCAGCCGTACTTCCGCATCTTCAACCCGGTGAGCCAGAGCGAGAAGTTCGATGCCGCCGGCAAGTTCATCCGCCGCTACCTGCCGGTGCTGGCCGCGCTGCCGGACAAGGCCATCCATGCGCCGTGGCTGGCGCGGCCGATCGAGCTGGCCGAGGCGGGCGTGCGGCTGGGCGACAACTACCCGCCGCCGGTCGTCGCCCACGACGAGGCACGCGAGAAGACGCTGGCGCGCTACGCGGTGGTCAAGCGCGCCTGAGCCCGCGCCTCACAACAGGCGCCGCGGGGCCGCCGTCGCCGCGTCGCCGCTGTTCGGCGTGCCGGTCGGCTCGATCAGCAGCATGTGCACCTCCTCCTCGGCCCGGGGCCGGTGCTGCACGCCGCGCGGCACGACGAACATCTGCCCCGGCCCGAGCGTGACGGTGCCGTCCGGCAGGTCGATGTGCAGGCGCCCCTTCAGCACCAGGAAGAAATCGTCGGTGTCGGGGTGCGAATGCCAGCGGTAATCGCCTTGCACCTTGACCACCATCACGTCGTGGCCGTTGTATTCGGCCACGGTGCGCGGGGCCCAGTGGTCGTGGAAGCGGGTCAGCTTTTCGCTCAGGTCGATGGAGTTCATGGGCGCAGTCTGGCCCCGTCGTCGCGCCAGGTCTTGTACGCTTGTCACATGAACGAGGGCAACGACGGGAACGACGCGACGGGCTCCGACTGGGCGCGCTTCCAGCCGGGCGCGACGCCGGACGTGACGCTGATGCGCGCCCACTTCACCCGGCACGTGTTCGAGCGCCACAGCCACGCCGAGTACGCGATCGGGCTGACGCACAGCGGCGTGCAGACCTTCCACTGCCGCGGCGCCGCGCACGCCAGCCTGCCCGGCGACGTGCTGCTGTTCAACCCCGACGAGGCGCACGACGGCGAGCGCGGCACCGACGAAGGCTTCGGCTACGCGATCCTCTACGTCGACCCGGCCGCGCTGCCACGGCACCTGCAGCACGAGGCCGGCACGCGCGCCAGCGCCTTCTTCCGCCAGCCGGTGGTGCACGACCCGCAGGCCGCCGCCGCGCTGCAGCGCGCGATGGCGGCGATCGGCCAGCCGCAGGAGGCGCTGCGCGGCGAGGAGCTGACCACCGCGGTGCTGGTGCAGCTGCTGCAGCGCCACGGCGAGACGGTGGCCGATGGCGCACCGGCACGCTCGCCCGGCGTGCAGCGCCTGCTGCGCGTGCGCGACCACATCCGCGCCCACGCGAGCCAGGACCTGTCGGTGGCCGAGCTGGCGCGCGAGGCCGGCCTGTCGCGCGTGCACCTGAGCCGTGCCTTCGCGCAGCACTTCGGCGTGCCGCCGCACGTCTACCTCAATGCGGTGCGGCTGGAGCACGCGAAGCGCCTGCTGCTGGCCGGCCTCGCGCCCGCCCTCGCCGCGCTGGACGCCGGTTTCGCCGACCAGAGCCACTTCAGCCGGCGCTTCAAGGGCGCGACCGGCCTGACGCCCGGCGGCTGGCTGCGCCAGATGCGCGGTCAGGCCGGCGGCGGTGCGAGCACCGCATCGACCAGCGCGGTGTCCAGGTACTCGACCACCTCCTTCAGCTGGCCGCCGGCGAGCCGGAACACGAAGCAGTAGGTGTTGTCGTAGCGTTGGCCGGCCTGGGTGCCGACACGCCCTCGGCACTGCACCACCACGTGCTCGCCCTCGGCGATGAAGCGCTCGGCGGTGTTGGTGTAGGTGCCTTCGAACTGCGCGAACAGCGGCGCGAGCAGCTTCTCGCGCACGGCCGCCTTGCCGCGCCAGGTGCCGGACCAGGCCGAGCTGCCGGTGAGCGTCCAGCAGAAATCGTCGGCCATCGCGTCGACCAGCGGCCGGCCGTTGCCGACGGCCAGCTGGTCGAAGATGTGCTGCAGCAGCAGCTTGTTGTCGGAAGTGGACATGGTGACGGGGGTGGAGTGGGTCATGTCCCCCAGTGGGCGATCTAGAGCGCGCTCTAGATCAAGCGATATCCGTCAGCGCTTCAGGGTCTTGGGCTTGCGCGGCAGCGGCCGGCCCTGCGGGTCCATCGGCGGGCGCTCGCCCTGCGCCACCCAGTCGGCATAGAACGCGAGCTTGCGGTCGAGCTGCTTCAGCGCCGCCTTCCACTCGGCGATGCGCGCCTCGACCTGGGCGCGGTGCGCCGCCAGCTGTTGCTGGCGCTGCGGCAGCGTGCGCCGGCCCTGCATCACGAGCGCGGTGTAGGCCTTCATCTGCGCGATCGACATGCCGGTGGTGCGCAGCCGGTCCATCAGCTCCAGCCAGCCGACGTGGCGCTCGCTGTACAGGCGCCGGCCGGCTGCGTTGCGCACCACGCCCGGCAGCAGCCCCTGCGCCTCGTACCAGCGGATCGCATGCACGCTGCGGCCGCTGCGCTCGGCCAGTTCGCCGATACGCATCTGCGGCGTTGCGTCGATCGGCATCGCTCAGGTCGCCAGCGGCACCAGGTGCGGCTGCACGCCGTCGCGCCCGGCCGCCTTCGCGCGGTACAGCGCCTGGTCGGCCTGCAGGGCGGCCGGCTCCCAGCCCTCGAAGCGGTCGAAGCGGGCCGACAGCCCGATGCTGACGGTGCAGGCCACCGCGGCCGTGCCGTTCACGGCCGGCACCTGCAGCCCGCCGACGCTGCGATGCAGCCGCCCGGCCAGCGCCAGCGCGACCGATTCGTCGGCGCCGACACAGCCGACCAGGAATTCCTCGCCACCGATGCGCGCGACGAAATCGCCGGCGCGCAGCTGCGCCAGCAGCTCGCGCGCCACGCCGTGCAGCACCGCGTCGCCGGTGGCATGGCCCAGCGTGTCGTTGATGCGCTTGAAATGGTCGATGTCGACCAGCAGCAGCGTCAGCGGCGCCGCCTGGCGCTGGTCGAAGTGCTGCTTCAACGCCTTCGCGAGGCCGTTGCGGTTGTAGACCCCGGTCAGCGCATCGCGCGTCGCCAGGTCGGCCAGCTGGCCGTTCAGGCGCAACAGCATCATCCAGACCAGCGTCAGCGCGGTCACGACAGCCGTCACCGTCGCGTAGAAGTAGTAGGCCTGGGCCATCGGGCCGTGGAAGGCGACGGCCATGCCGTGCGTCGCGATGTCTTGCGCGCGCAGCAGCGTCAGCACCGACAGCACGCCGACGATCGCCACCAGCAGGCGCAGCGGCGCATGCAGCGGCCGGCTCTGGCGTCGCAGTTCGGTGGCCAGCGTCCAGGTGACCTGCGCGTACAACCCGCCGATCATCAGGTTCAGCGCCACGTGGCGCGCCGGTGCGCCGCCGAAGGCGACGGCCAGCACCTCGGTGGCGGTCATCAGCAGCCACAGCAGCGCGGTGGGGCGGGTGCGCAGCGGCATGCAGCCGACGAACTCGCGCGTGCCGCCGATGAACAGCAGCACCGCGAGCAGCATGCCGCTGTCGGACACCAGCCCGAGCGCGTCGACCCCCTGCAGGCCGGCCACCAGGCGCAGCACGTAGGCCACGCCGAACATCGTGCTGGCGAGCGCCCAGCGGCCCAGGCCGGCCGCGCCGGGCATGCGGCGCCAGACGAGGAACATCAGCCCGCCGCTGGCGATCAGCTGGATGGCGAGCATCAGGATGACGGTGAAGGGGTCCATGGGGCCGGCAGGTACGACCCCGGGATTGTCGCCACTCGGCCGCGCCCCGGCATGACGGCGCTGCGCTCAGCCGCGGGCAGCGTGACGAAGCACCGATTCCAATTCGGCGATGAAGCGCGGCCCCCAGGACCGGTGGTTGACATCCGGCCAGTCGTCGGCGATCCACTGCAGCGTGTTCAGCATGCGCGCCGCGATCAGCCTGTCGATCTGTGTCGGTGCGTCGGACGGCAGCGGCCGGCGCTGCGCGTAGCCGTCGAGCAGTGCCTCGCGCAACGCAGGCCCGGCGTGGCGGTGATCGGCATGCCCGGCCAGCGGGTGTCGGATGAACTGCAGCGTGCTGGCCAGGTCCTGCATGCGCCAGCCCCAGCCACTGTCGCTGAAGTCGATCGCACCGGCCTGGCCGCGGTGGAACAGCAGGTTCCACGGGTGCAGGTCGCCATGGATGAAGCCCCAGTGCGGCGCCGTCGCGTCACCGGCCCGGAAGTACTGCCGCAACGCCCGGGCGGCCTGCTGCACGGCCTGCGGCAGCCCGGTCGGTCCGGCGATGGCGAGATGGCGGCGGCCGTCGGCCCAGCCGTCGAAATCGGGGTTGTGGGCCGCACGGGTGCTGGCCAGCCCCCCGGTGGCGGCCAGGTGGTCGGCGATGTCGTGCATCTGCGCCACCAGGCCGCCCAGGCGCCGCAGGTGCACCGCGCGCAGGCCGTGGTCCAGCATGCGGCCGGGCAGCCAGTGCAGCAGCGCGGCATGGCGCGGTGCCTGCGCCGGGTCCGGTTGCCAGCGGCGGCGCAAGCGCCCTTGCGCATCGGGCAACGGCCCGGGCACGTGCAGGCCGGCGCCATGCAAGGCCTGCAGCCAGGCGAGCTCGCTGTCGATCTGCGCCGCATCGTCATGCCCGGCGCGGTAGATCCGCACGCACAGGTCGCCGCCGCGGCCCGGCATCGCCACGCGCCAGACGCTGCAGTCCAGCCATGCGACGCGGCGTGCGCCGAGCGGCCTCAGGCCCTGCTGCCGCAGCCATGCCATCACGTCCTCCGCCAGCTCCGCCTTCGATTCGCGCCGCATCGTGCAACCCAGTTTGTCACGCCTTCGGCGGGCCGGCGTTTTCGCTTATCGTCTGCGACCCGACCACAGGACCCCGATGAAACCGATGACTCGCACCGTGCTGGCCGCCCTCCTGGCCACCCTGGCCCCGTTCGCCACCGCGCAGACCCTGCCGGCCCCCGGCAACAGCAACATCAGCGACGCGCCCTGGCCCGGCGTGATCAGCCTGTCGGTGGATGCCACCGACCTCGACCGCAAGATCTTCCGCGTGCGCGAAAGCGTGCCGGTGTCCGCCGGCCCGCTGGTGCTGTTCTACCCGCGCTGGTTGCCGGGCACGCATTCGCCCAGTGCCGCGGTGACGCAGCTGGCCGGGCTGCAGATCAGCGGCGCAGGCCAGCCGATCGCCTGGCAGCGCGACCCGCTCGACACCGCGGCCTTCCATGTCGACGTGCCGACCGGCGTCGCGACGCTGGAGATCGAGTTCCAGTTCCTGTCGCCGGCCGAGAACGGCGGCGAACGCCAGGTCGTCACGCCCGACATGCTGGGCCTGCAGTGGAACGCCGTCGTGCTGTACCCCGCCGGCCGCGCGGCAAGCCGCATCGCGGTGCGGCCGAGCCTGACGCTGCCGTCCGGCTGGCAGGCGGGCACGGCGCTCGAGGTCTCCGCGCGGCGCGGCGCGACGCTGGACTTCAAGGAAACCGACCTCGACACGCTGGTCGACTCGCCGGTGTTCGCCGGCCGCCACCTGCAGCGCGTGGACCTCGATCCCGATGCGCGCAAGGCCGGCCGCGCGCCGGTGTTCCTGAACGTCGTGGCCGACCGCGCCTCGCAGAACGTCATCGCGCCCGAGCAGCTGGCGGCGCACCGCGCACTGGTCGCGCAGGCCGACAAGGTGTTCGCGTCGCGCCACTTCACGCACTACGAGTTCCTGCTCGCGGTGAGCGACCAGTTCGGCCGCATCGGGCTGGAGCACCACCAGTCGAGCGAGAACGGCGTCAAGGGCGGTTACTTCATCGACTGGAGCAAGGGCTCGGTGGGGCGCAGCCTGCTGCCGCACGAGTACACGCATTCGTGGAACGGCAAGTTCCGCCGCCCGGCCGACCTGTGGACGCCGCACTTCAACACGCCGATGCGCAACAGCCTGCTGTGGGTCTACGAAGGCCAGACGCAGTACTGGGGCGAGGTGCTGGCCGCGCGCTCGGGCCTGGTCAGCCCCGCCGATGCGCGCGACGACCTGGCCGAGACGGCGGCCACCCTGGACGCGCGCGCCGGCCGCAGCTGGCGCAACCTGCAGGACACCACCAGCGAGCCGCTGCTGTGGGCCGGCCGCGGCCGCAACGACTGGCGCTCGTGGCAGCGCAGCGCCGACTACTACGACGAGTCGCGCCTGATCTGGCTCGAGGCCGACATGCTGATCCGCGAGCGCTCGAACGGCAAGCGCTCGCTGGACGACTTCGCGCGCGCCTTCTTCGGCGCCGAGCCGAAGCGCGTGCAGCCGCTGACCTACACCTTCGACGACGTGGTGCGCGAGCTGAACCGGGTGCAGCCCCACGACTGGGCCGGCTTCCTGCGCCAGCGCCTGGACACGCACGACGCGCCGGCGCCGACGGCCGGCATCGCCGCCTCCGGCTGGAAGCTCGCGTGGAGCGACAAGCCGAGCGAGCACTACAAGGCGAAGATGACGGCCTGGAAGCTGACCGACTTCGGCTACTCGCTCGGCTTCGACATCGGCGAGAACGGCAAGATCAGCAACGTGAACTGGGGCAGCCCGGCCTTCGAAGCCGGCGTCGCACCGGCGGCGACGCTGCTCGCGGTGAACGGCCGCGCCTACACCGAAGACCTGCTGAAGGAGGCGGTGACGGCGGCCAAGACCGGCGGGCCGATCGAGCTGCTGCTGAAAAGCGGCGACCTGTACCACACGGTGACGGTGAACTGGCGCGGCGGGCTGCGCTACCCGACACTGCAGCGCATCGAGGGCACGCCGGACCGGCTGGCGACGCTGTTCGCGCCGTTGCCGTGAGGGTTCAGGCCGGCTGCTCGTCGAGCAGCCCGGCCTGAACCGTCTCCAGGATCTCGGCCGACAGCAGCGCGTCGTCGACCGCGCGCGCCAGCACCTGGGCGCCGACCATCGCCGAGAACGCCAGGATCGCGCGCTCGCGCCGCCGCGCCTCGCTGCGGCCCTTCACCAGGCGCGTCAGCAATGCGAACAGCCCGTTCACGCCGTCGCTGAATGCGGCCCGCAGAGCGGGCCCCTGGCGCGGTGCCTCGGCGCCCAGCGCCGTGATTGCGCAGCCGCTGCCGGGGCGGTCGCGGTGCGACATCGACAGGTACTCGCGCACCATCGCCGCCAAGCCCGCCGCCGGGTCGTCCGCCGCGGCGGCGAGTTCTTCCCAGCGCTGCAGCGACGTCCCGAAGGCGCGCTCGCAGGCCTGCGCCATCAGGTCCTCCTTCGAACCGAACTGGCCGTAGAACCCGCCGTGCGTCAGCCCGGCGCCCTTCATCAGGTCGGCCACGCCGATGCCGTCGAACCCGCGCTCGCGGAACAGCTGGGCCGCGACCTCGAGCACGCGCTCGCGGTTCCGGGTGGCTTGCTCGCGGCTGACTCGCATCGTGAATCCCTTCTCGTCCAACAGGCTTGACATCATAAATGACGTGCGTCATATAATTTAATTCATGACGATCGTCATTTAATCAACACCCAAGGAGCCGTCGATGAAAGCCGTGATCACCGCCTATGCGCGTTCGCCGTTCCACTTCGCGAACAAGGGGGCGCTGGCCGGCATGCGGCCGGACACGCTGGCCGCGCAGGTGGTGCGCGGGCTGCTTGCGCGCACCGACCTGGACCCTGCCCTGCTGGAGGACGTGATCCTCGGCTGCGCCTACCCCGAGGCGGCCCAGGGCAACAACCTGGCGCGCATCGTCGGCCTGCTGGCCGGCCTGCCGCATGCGGTGCCGGGCATGACGGTGAACCGCTTCTGCGGCTCGTCGATGCAGGCGGTGCACATCGCCGCGGCGCAGATCGAGGCCGGCATGGGCGACGCCTTCCTGTGCGTCGGCGTCGAATCGATGACGATGGTGCCGCAGGGCGGCTTCAACTTCTCGCCCCACCCCCAACTGGCGCAGGACACCGACGCCTACATCTCGATGGGCGAGACGGCCGAGAACGTCGCGGCGCGCTGGGACGTCAGCCGCGCCGACCAGGAACTGCTGGCGCTGCAATCGCACCGCAAGGCCGCGGCCGCGCGCGAGCAGGGCCGGCTGGCGGCCGAGATCGTGCCGGTCACCACCGACGCCGGCGTCACCGTCGATGCCGACGGCTGCATCCGTCCGGGCACCTCGCTGGAGGCGCTGGCGTCGCTGCGCCCGGCCTTCCGCCCCGATGGCGTCGTGACGGCGGGCACCTCATCGCCGCTGACCGACGGCGCTGCGGCGGTGCTGGTGACGAGCGACCGCTTCGCCCAGCAACACCGGCTGCAACCGCTGGCGCGCATCCGGTCGTTCGCGAGCGTCGGCGTCGACCCGGCGGTGATGGGCATCGGCCCGATCCCGGCCACGCGCAAGGCGCTGGCGCGTGCCGGGCTGACGGTGACCGACCTGGACGTGGTCGAGATCAACGAGGCCTTCTCGTCGCAGGCGCTGGCCTGCATCCGCGATCTCGGGCTCGACCCGGCGCGCATCAACCTCGACGGCGGGGGTCTCGCGATCGGCCATCCGCTGGGCGCCACCGGCGCGCGCATCACCGGCAAGGCGGCCGCGCTGCTGCAGCGGGAACAGGGGCGCTTCGCGCTCGCGACCCAATGCATCGGCGGCGGCCAGGGCATCGCCACCATCCTCGAACGAACCTGAAAGACAAGGCCTCCCTGGAGACCCGCAGCGCCTTCTACCTGAACCCGGCCGAGATCGCGCAGGCGCGCCGCTCGGTCGCGTACAGCAACAAGGCTGCGGTCGGGAACAGCAGCCCGACTGCACACACCGCTGGCCAGCCGCCATGCGTCCACGCGGCGCTGGCCACCGCCGAGCCGAGTGCGCCGCCGGCGAAGAAGATCGCCATGTAGAGCCCGTTCAGCCGGCTGCGGGCGTGCGCGCCCAGTGCGTAGATCGCGCGCTGGCCGAGCACCAGGTTGGCCTGCACGCCCAGGTCGAGCACGATGCCGGCCGCGAGCAGCAGGGCCAGCGACCACGCCCCGCCGGCCCAGGCCATCGCGAACGCCGCGGCCACGAGCGCCAGCGCAGCACCCGTCGCCACGTAGGTGCGGCCCTGGTCGGCGAGCCGGCCCGCCACCGGCGCCGCCAGGCTGCCAGCCACGCCGGCCAGCGCGAACCACGCGATGCCATGCGGCGTCAGCCCGAAGCGCGGGCTGGCCAGCACCAGCGGCACGGCTGTCCAGAACAGGCTGAACGATGCGAACAGCGCCGCCTGGTAGGCCGCGCGGCGGCGCAGCAGCGGCGTGTCGCGCAGCAAGGTCCACAGCGACGCGATCAGCGCCGGGTAGCGCGTCGCGGCCGCCGGCCGGCGCTGCGGCAGCAGCCGCCACAGCACCGCCGCGAGCAGCAGCATCAGCACGGCCGACGCGCCGAACACGGTGCGCCAGCCGAAGCTGCCCGCCACCAGGCTGGACACCGGCCGCGCCAGCATGATGCCGGTCAGCAGCCCGCTCATCACGTTGCCGACGATGCGGCCGCGGTTGGCATCGGTCGCCAGGTGGGCCGCGATCGGCACCAGCATCTGCACCGCCACCGAGCCGAGCCCGATCAGCAGCGATGCGAACAGGAACCACGAGGCGCTCGGCGCCGTCGCGGCCACTGTCAGCGCGATCGCGGCCGACAGCGTCGCGACGACCACGAGCCGGCGGTTCTCCAGCAGGTCGCCCAGCGGCACCAGCAGCACCAGGCCGGCGCAGTAGCCGATCTGCGTCAGCGTGACGATCAGGCTGGCCGCCGCCGGCGGGATGGACAGCGCCGGCCCGATCAGGCCGATCAGCGGTTGCGCGTAGTACAAGTTGGCGGCGATCAGGCCGCAGGCGGTGGCCATCAGCAGCACCAGCCAGGCGGGCAGGACGGGAGGGACGGCAGGGGTGGACAAAGAGGGCTCGTTCATCGGTTCACTTCAGTGCGGCCATCGCGACATCGACGACGGCCTCGGTGTCGGCGCGCGTCGGCGAGGTCTTGCCGACCACGCGCAGCCCTTGCAGCAGGCACAGCAGGAAGCGCGCGGTGGCCTTCACGTCCAGCGTCGCCGGCAGCGAGCCGTCGGCCTGGCCGCGCTGCAGCAGTTCGGCGAGCAGCGCCTCGCGGCGGCGCAGCGCGGCGACGACCCGCGTGGAGATCTCCGGATCGAGCGCGGCCAGCTCGGTCGCCGTGCCGACGACCAGGCAGCCTTCGCGGCCGCGTCGCCCGTGCGAYGCGCCGGCATAGAAATCGAGCGCCGCGCGCACCGCATCGCGCCCGTTTCCCGCTGCAGCCAGTGCCTCGTCGAGCGCGGCACTGCGGTCGCGGCCGTAGTGTTCCAGCGCCGCGAGGAACACCGCGCGCTTGTCGGCAAACGCCTTGTAGAGGCTGCCGGCAGTCAGCCCCATCGCACTGCCCAGCTCGCTGATCGAGGTGCCGTGGTAGCCGCGCTCGCTGAACACGCGCACCGCGTGGCCGAGCGCCTCGTCGAGGTCGAACAGGCGCGGGCGGCCGCGCGCAGGCAGTTTCAATCCGGCACCAGGGTCCATGGCGCCGAATTGTAGAACAAACGTTTCCTAAATCAGGACGAAGGCTTTCGCGCCTGCTCGCCGGCGATGCGCAGGCGGCGCAGCACGGCATCGTTCAGCTCGCGGGTGTGGCGGTTCCAGCGCTCGGTGGCACGCTCGATCTCGGCCTGCAGGCGGGCCGCGAGCTCGGTCTCGCGCTGCGCCAGCGCCCAGATCGCGAACTCGGCGCGAGCCTCGAAGCTGCCGAAGCGGGCGACGGTGGCCTCGAAGGCCTCGCGCGCCTCGCCGTGGCGGCCGGCCGCGGCCAGCGAGCGGGCGAGCAGCAGCGAGATCTCCTCGTCGCGGAAGGCCGGGTCCTGCTGGCGGATGACCTGCAGGTGGCTGAGGGCCTCCAGCGGGCGCTCGCGCGCGAAGTGGGCGCGGGCGGCGCCGCGGCGGATCTCCAGGTCGGTCGCGAACGGTCCCTTCAGGCAGGCCTCCCAGGTCTGCGCCGATTCGTCGAACTCGCCGGCGTCGAACAGCGCGGCCGCCAGCCGCATCTGGTTCTGCGCGGTCGGCGTGTACTCGAACGCGGCACGCGCTTCGCGCAGCTCGCGCGTCGGGTCCAGCGACTTCACCGCGGCGACGATGGCCTTGCGCGCGCCGCGCTCGAGGCGCGAATCGGGCAGGTAGATCGCCAGGAAGTAGACGATGCTGCCGAGCAGCGGGAACGAGAACAGCACGAACAGCCAGTAGGTCTGYTGCCGGCTGCGCACCGCGTGCACGGCGAAGAACAGGGCAATGACGATGTGCAGCCCGAGGCCTGCGATGGGCATGAGCGTCCTCCTCGAATGTCTTGAATGCCCCGAATTGTAGGAAGCCGGGATGTCCGCCGGCTGCGGCGGCGCGCGAGAATAGTCACGAACGGCTCCAGGAACCCCCAATGTCCCTTGCTCCCAGCTCGCTGCCCGCCCCCGTCGCCACCGCGCGCTTCACCGACCCGGTGGCCGCCCTCGCCCATGTGCAGGCCATCTACGACCAGAGCCTGGCCCACCTGCGCAATGCGCTGCACGGTTTCGTCGGCGGCGCCGAGCTCGGCCAGCACGTGCGCGCCTGCTACCCCTTCGTGCGCGTGCACACCGACACCGTCGCGCGCGCCGACTCGCGCCTGAGCTACGGCTTCGTCGCCGGCCCCGGCACCTACGAGACCACGCTGACGCGGCCGGACCTGTTCCAGGGCTACTACCTCGATCAGTTCCGCCTGCTGCTGAAGAACCACAACGTCGCGCTCGAGGTGGGCCTGAGCGCGCAGCCGATCCCGGTGCACTTCTCGCTGGCCGAGCACGATCACCTGGAAGGCAGCCTGAGCCCGGAGCGGCGGCTGCTGATGCGCGACCTGTTCGACCTGCCCGACCTGGCCGCGATGGACGACGCGATCGCCAACGGCACCTACGAGACGCCGCCGGGCCAGTCGCACCCGCTGTCGCTGTTCACCGCGCCGCGCGTCGACTACTCGCTGCACCGGCTGCGCCACTACACCGGCACCGCGCCCGAGCACTTCCAGAACTTCGTGCTGTTCACCAACTACCAGTTCTACATCGACGAGTTCGTGCGCCTGGGGCACGAGGCGATGGCCGACCCGGACAACGAGTACCTCGCGTTCGTCGAGCCGGGCAACGTGATCACGCGGCGCACCGGCACGGCGCACCGCCCCGGCGACGAGCTGGGCTCGATCCCGCCGCGCCTGCCGCAGATGCCGGCCTACCACCTGGTGCGCGCCGACGGCGCCGGCATCACGATGGTCAACATCGGCGTCGGCCCGGCCAACGCGAAGACCATCACCGACCACATCGCGGTGCTGCGCCCGCATGCGTGGATCATGCTGGGCCACTGCGCCGGGCTGCGCAACACGCAGGCGCTGGGCGACTATGTGCTGGCGCACGGCTACGTGCGCGAGGACCACGTGCTGGACGAAGACCTGCCGCTGTGGGTGCCGATCCCGCCGCTGGCCGAGATCCAGGTGGCGCTGCAGACGGCCGTGGCCGACATCACGCAGCTGACCGGCTACGAGCTCAAGCGCATCCTGCGCACCGGCACGGTGGCGTCGACCGACAACCGCAACTGGGAGCTGCTGCCGCAGCGCACGCCGGAGCGGCGCTTCAGCCAGAGCCGCGCGGTGGCGCTCGACATGGAGAGCGCGACGATCGCGGCCAACGGCTTCCGCTTCCGCGTGCCGTACGGCACCTTGCTGTGCGTGAGCGACAAGCCGCTGCACGGCGAGATCAAGCTGCCGGGGATGGCCAACCACTTCTACCGCGAGCGGGTCGACCAGCATCTGCGCATCGGCATGCGGGCGGTGGAGTTGCTGCGCGCGCAGACCGTGGACCAGCTGCACAGCCGCAAGCTGCGCAGCTTCGCGGAAGTGGCATTCCAGTAGCCCGGATGCCAATCCGGGGTTCGTCCGACACATCCCGGATGGGCATCCGGGCTACGCGGCGTAGGGCCTGACGTCGGCGCGGGTCACCTGCAAGGCCTCGTTCGCCGTCATCTGCTCCACCAGGTGGTCGACCGTCGCGCGCACGCGCGGCGCGATCAGCGCCCGGTGCGGGTAGTGCAGCGCGAGTTCGCGCAGCCCCGGCGCGTGCTCGTCGACCAGCAGCGCCTTCAACTCTCCCGAGCGCAAATGCGGCCAGGCCTGCGGCAGCCCGACCTGCACGACCCCCAGGTCCATGCGCGCCGCTTCCACCGCCGCGAACGGCGACACCGCCAGCACCGCGTGCTGCGGCCACTGGTCGACGGTGCCGCCACCCGGCCGGTGGAAGGCCCATGGCGCCACCTGCCCGCTCAGGAAGCGCAGCGTCACCACGTCGTGCGATGCCAGCTCCGCCTCGCTGCGCGGCACGCCGCGGCGCGCCAGGTAGGCCGGCGTCGCCACCAGCACCATCTCCAGCCGCCCGACCGGCCGCGACACCAGGCTCGAATCGGTGCTGTGGCCGCCGCGCAGCGCCAGGTCGTAGCCCTGCGCGATCAGGTCGACGCGCCGGTCGTCGAAATCCAGCTCCACCGTGACGCCCGGATAGCGCCGGCGCAGCCCCGGCATCAGCGGCAGCAGGAAGTGCTGGCCATAGTTGCTGGGGCACGAGATGCGCACCCGCCCGCTCGGCTCGGCCCGCTGCGCCGCCACCGCATCCACCGCGGCGTCGAGCGCATCGATCGCGGTGCGCGCCCGTTCGAGAAAGGCCTCGCCCTCGGTCGTCAGCCGCTGCGTGCGCGTCGTGCGGTTGAGCAGGCGCACGCCGAGCGCCGCCTCCAGCGAGGCCACGTTCTTGCTGACCGCCGCACCCGAGATGCCGAGCGCGCGCGCCGCCGCGGCAAAGCTGCCGCGGTCGGCCGTCTGCACGAAGGACAGGATGGCCGGGACCCGCTGCGCCGCATCCATTCACAACTCCAGGTTATGAGTTCGACAACCGGCTGTGATCTTACGTTGCGGACGTCCGGTTCCCAGAATCCATCCCATCGCAACCGGACTGGAGTCTGAAATGAGTTCTTCCACCATCGCCATCCTGGGCAACGGCGTCGTCGGCACCACCCTCGCGAAGGGGTTCACCGAGCGCGGCGACCGCGTGGTCTTCGGCAGCCGCGACACCGGCGGCGAGAAAACCCGTGCCGCGCTGGCCGCCGCACCCGGCAGCACGGCAGCCAGCCACGTCGACGCGGCGCGCCGGGCCGACCTGGCCGTGATCGCGCTGCCCTGGGGCGCATTGAAAGCCGCATTGACGCCGGCGCTGGCCGATGCGCTGGCCGACAAGACCGTCATCGACGCCAGCAACCCGGTCGACTTCAGCTCGGGCCAGCCGGCGCTGGCCGTGGGATTCACCGACTCGGCCGGCGAGACCGTGCAGCGGCTGCTGCCGCAATCGCGCGTCGTCAAGGCCTTCAACATCATCGCGGCCTCGCACATGGTCCATCCGAAGCTGCCGGACGGTGAACCCGACATGTTCATCGCCGGCGACGACGCCGAGGCAAAGGCCCAGGTCGCCGCGATCCTGCGCAGCTTCGGCTGGCGCAGCGCGATCGACCTGGGCGGCATCGAGCAGGCCCGGCTGCTGGAGTCGCTCGCGATGCTGTGGATCCGCTACGGCTTCAGCCACAACCACTGGAGCCACGGCTTCAGCCTGCTGAACCGCAAGGCCTGATCAGGGCCCGGCGAGGATGCTCTTCGGCTCGAGGTAGGCCTCGAGCCCGAAGGCGCCGAACTCGCGCCCCAGGCCCGACTGCTTGAAGCCGCCGAAAGGCGCCAGCGGCTCGTGGTGCAGCCCGTTGATCAGCACCCGCCCGGCCTGCAGGCGCGCCGCCACCGCGCGCGCCCGCACCGGGTCGGCCGAGACCACGCTGGCCTGCAGGCCGTACACCGTGTCGTTGGCGATCGCGATGGCATCCTCCTCGTCGCGGTAGCCGATCAGCACCAGCACCGGGCCGAAGATCTCGTCGCGCGCGATGGCCATGTCGTTGCGCACGCCGGCGAACAGTGTCGGGCGGATGAACCAGCCGGCCTCCAGCCCTTCGGGCCGGCCCAGGCCGCCGGTCACCAGCCGCGCGCCTTCCTCGATGCCGAGGCCAATGTAGCGCTGCACGCGCTCGAACTGCTTGCGGCTGACCATCGGCCCGATCTCGGTGGCCGGATCGGCCGGGTCGCCGACCTTCACCTGCGCGATGGCCTCGCCCAGGCGCTGCGCGTAGTCGTCCAGCCGCGCCTGCGGCACCAGGATGCGCGTGCCGGCAATGCAGGCCTGCCCGCTGTTGATGAAGCCGGCCGCGACGRCGATCTTCGCCGCCGCGCCGATCTCGGCATCGCCGAGGATCAGCGTCGGCGACTTGCCGCCCAGCTCCAGCGTCACGCGCTTCATCGTGTCGGCACCGGCGCGCAGGATGGCCTTGCCGACTGCGGTGGAGCCGGTGAACGAGATCTTCGCGACGTCGGGGTGCGTGCTGATCTCGGCGCCGACCACGTCGCCGCGGCCATTGACGATGTTGAACACGCCCGGCGGCAGGCCGGCGGCGTGCAGCGCCTCGGCGACGACCTGGGTCTGGATCGCGCTCATCTCGCTGGGCTTGATCACCGCGGTGCAGCCGGCGGCAATCGCGGTCGCGAGCTTGTTGCAGATGAAACCGGCATTGGCATTCCAGGGCGTGATCAGCCCGACCACGCCGACCGGCTCCATCACCACCTCGGCGCTGCCGATGCGGCGCGTGAACGCGTGGGCCTCCAGCGTCCGGGCGGCCAGCAGGAAGGACTCGGCGGCGTACTGCGCACCCCACCGGGCCCGCGACCCCGGCCCGCCGTACTCCAGGATGGTCGCGTCGCGGATGTCGTCGGCGCGGGCCAGCACCGCCTGGTGCAGGCGCTGGAGCATCGCAATGCGTTCGCCCTTGCCCGTGCGCGCCATGGCCGGCAGCGCACGCCGGGCCGCGGCGATCGCGCGCCTCGCGTCCTCGGCATCGCCGAGCGTGACCTGGCCGATGCGGGCCTCGGTGGCCGGGTTGAAGAGGTCGAAACGCTCCTGGCCGTGCGAGGCCACGAAGGCGCCATCGATGTAGAGCTGGGTGATGTCGTGCATGGGAATGTCCTTTCTGGAAACGTTCCCGTCGAATCTAGGTGCCCGGCATTGATTTGATAAGCTGCACGAAACCTCACGACTCGTTTCGAGAATCAGGACAATGCACCGATCCGGCCTGGTCGAACTGGAAGCCGTGCTGGCTGTCGCGCGGCACGGCAGCTTCCGCGCCGCGGCCGGCGAGCTGGGCATGTCGACCTCGGCCCTCAGCAGCGCGGTGGCCGGGCTGGAGGCGCGGCTGGGCGTGCGGCTGTTCAACCGCACGACGCGCAGCGTGGCCTTGTCCGAGGCCGGCGAGCAGTTCGTCCGGCGCGTCGCCCCGGCGCTGTCGGACATCCGCGGCGCGATGGAGGCCGTCAACAGCCTGCGCGACACGCCGGCCGGCACGCTGCGGCTGAACACCTCGGCCGGCGCCGCGCGCATCGTGTTCGCGCCGATCGTGCTGGAGTTCATGCGGCGCTACCCGCAGATGGAGGTCGACCTGGTGACCGAAGGGCGGCTGATCGACATCGTCGCCGAGGGCTACGACGCCGGCATCCGGCTGGCCGACACGGTGCCGCGCGACATGATCGCGGTTCCGATGGGCGGCCCCATGCGCACGGCGGTGGTGGCCACGCCGGACTACCTGGCCGCGCACGGCACGCCGGCCCTGCCGACGGACCTGATGCGGCACCGCTGCATCCGCTGGCGCCTGGCGAGCGGCGTGCGCTACCGCTGGGAGTTCGAGCGCCACGGCGAGTCGCTGACGCTCGACGTGCCGGGGCCGGTGACGCTGGACGAGCCGTCGCTGATGCTGGAGGCAGTGCGCGCCGGCGTCGGCATCGGCTACCTGGCCGAGATGCACGTCGGCGCCGACCTCGCTGCCGGCCGGCTGGTGCGGATGCTCGACGACTGGACGCCGCCCTTCGGCGGCATCTGCCTGTACTACCCGACGCGGCGGCACGTGCCGGCGGGGCTGCGGGCCTTCATCGAACTGGTCCGCGAAGTGACGCGGGATCAGGAGAAGTACGGCCGCTCGTCGGCGAACAGCAAGCGCCGCGCCGCATCGCGCCAGGCCGCCGGCGCCTCGCGGCCCAGCAGCACGACGCCCGCCGCATAGGCCTGCACGCGGGCCTGGAACGACATCTCGGCCAGCACGCGCTCGGCCACCGCGACGTCGCGCGTCTTCTGCAACTGCTCGATGAACACCCGCAGCAACGCCGCATCGGTCGGGGCATGGCGTGCGACGCCGGCGACGAACGGCGCGATGTCCTGCCCGGCCCGCGCCGCCACCGCCGCGCCAATCCACACGCTGCCGGCATCGGCGCCATGCGGGAGTGCCAGCGCGCGCGCGACGACGGCGGCGTCGGCGCCATCGGAGCCGGCGGCCAGCCACAGCAGCCGCGTCTCGCGTTCGCGCGACGCGGCGGCGCTGCGCAGCGCGACGTCGATGCGCCCGCGCGACAGCTCGGCGTACTCGGTCGGCATCGGCTCGTCGGTCAGCGGCGTGCCGGATTCGAGCGCCAGGCGCACGCGCAGGGATGGCGATGCACGCTGCAGTTCGCCCATCGGCCCGGCCCCGTCCTGCTTCAGGAAGCGCCGCAGCCGCGCCTCGTCGATGGCGATGTACTCGGCCAGCGCCGGCAGCCGGGCGCGCGCCTCGGCGAGCGCGGCCAGCCCGGCCTCCAGCCGGCCCAGGTCGAGCTCGGCATAGGCGGCGGCATAGCCCATCCAGGCATGCGCCGGCCAGCGCTGGTGGCCCTCGATGAAGGCCTGCCACTTCTGCGGGCTGTCGGTGTCGCAGCGCACCGCGGCATAGCGCAGGCCGGGATTCTCGGGCGCGGCCCGGCTGGCGGCGACATGGCGCGCGCACACCTGCTCGTGTGCCGCCCCCTGCGTGCCGTCCTGCTCGGCGCGCAGCAGCATCACGTCGTCGGGCGCGGCCTTCAGGCGTGCCTGCAGCAGCGCCAGCCGCGCCGGGTCGCCATCGACCATCGTCAGCCACTGCAGCGTGGTGCCGCTGCCGGTGGCGTCCCAGCGCAGGTGGGTCGCGATCAGCTGGGCGCGCTGCGCGTCGTTCGCCAGCGCGTCGAGCTGCCGGTCCGGCCGCAGGTCGGCCAGGCCCTGCAGCACGGTGCGCGTGCCGCCGCCGCCCTTGGTGCTGATGCTGCGCGGCGGCTGCTCGAACACGTGCTGCACGTCGGTCGTCGACCAGCGCGGCGTGCCCAGCATGCGCTCCGGGACCGGCTGCGTGCGGCCGTACACCGCGGTCCACTCGACCAGCGGCGCGGCCGACGCGACGTTGTAGACGAAGCTGCCGAAGGCGCCCTTCGCATCGGCATCGAAGGCCTCGATCAGCACGCCCTGCGGCGTGCGCGTCTCGATGCGGTGCATCGCACCGGCCGGCACCGTGAAGCGCGTGCTGCCCATCGGCGGGACGCTGAGCTGGCGCTTGTCGAACGCCACCTGCACCGGCGTGCCCAGCCCGTTGTAGACCACGATGCTCGCATCGCCGACCGTGCCACCCAGGCCCAGCACCGCGGCGATGATGCCGCCGGCCACGCCCAGGCGGGCCAGCGCCGGCACGACGCCGTCGGCGGTCTGGAAGCGCGCCAGCCAGCCGAGGCGGGTCTGCCGTTCGCGTTCGCGCCCGGGCAGCAGCGTGTCGTAGGCCGGTGGCACCTGCGACGGTTCGGGCGCGGTGTCGGCCAGCTCGGGCACGGCCTCGCCGCGCACGCGCCGCGCCAGCAGCGCCTCGGTGCGCAGCAGCTGGTCGAGTGCCTGCGAGCGCAGCCGGCTGCAGGCGCCGGCGAGCTGGTCGACCCAGCTGTCGACCACGCCCAGCCAGTCGCCGAGCTTGTCGCTGGTGGCCGGCGGCAGCTTGAACTCGCCGAGCAACTCGCTCCAGCTCGCGACGCCGAGCTTCTCGCGGACGGCCGCATCGAGCACCACCGAATCGCGCTGCTCCGAGAGCCGGTGCAGCGCCGCATGCAGCTCGTTGGCGACGATCACCAGCCGCGTGACACCGGCCTTGCCGACGCGGCGCGTCGCGCTTTCCACCTGCCACGCGTTGGCCAGCCGGCCCTGCGCATCGCGCAGGTTGGCTTCGCCGTGGTCGGCGTAGTGCAGCAGCGCGAGCAGGCCGTCGAGGCAGGCCTCCCAGCCGCCGCCGACCTGCCGTGCCGCGGCACGGTGCGCGCTGCGGCAGGCCTTGTCGTGGTCGAGCAGCCGCTGCTCCACCTGGCGCAGCTCGCGCTCGACGCCGGCGACCAGTTGCGGCAGGTCCTTCTTCTTCAGCGTGCGGTCGCGGTGGCGGATCAGGCCGCCGGGCGCACTCAGCGCACCGGTCTTCAGCGCGCGCAACTGGCCCAGTTCGCGCTCGAGGTTGCGCAGCCGCTCGACGTCGTCCAGCAGCGACTCCGGGTACAGCCCGGCCAGGCCGGACGTGGTGGCGCGGGGGTCGACCAGCTCGGCCGCGCTGGCGGCGCTGCGCGTGACGGAGCGGCCGAGGTAGACGCCGCGGTAGCGGCCCTGCAGGCTTTCGCGCGCGAACTGCTCGTCCAGCGCCTGCAGCGAGTCCTCGATCGGCAGCGGCGACAGCCGGGTGTCGCCGATCAGTTGCGCGGTGACGCGCTCGCGCACCGCGGCAGCGTCGTCGAACAGCTCCCAGGCGCTGCGGTCGTCGATGGGTGCGGCAATGTAGTGCCGCTTCGCATTCGCCTCGCGCTCGTGGTTCAGCGGATGCGTGAGCCACATGCGCGGCGGCTGCGCCAGCTCGGCCTTGAACAGGCGGTGCTGCTGCGGCTGCTCGGCCGGCAGCGGCGGCACGCGGTGGTATTGCGGGTCGTTCAGCACCTGGCCCATGCGCTGCATCACGCGCGACTGGATCGCGAACGCATCGCGCGTGATGCGCTCCCTGGCGTGCTCGCCGCCGACGAAGCCGAGCGTGCGGTCCCAGGCGTCGTCGGCCGCCTGCAGCTTGTGCAGCGCGTGGATCAGCGCATCGCTGCCGGTCAGCGACACGGCCACCAGGTCGGCCTGCATCTCCATCTCGCGCGACAGCGCGCGCTGCACCAGCAGCACCAGCGAGAACGCGCTGTCGACCAGCGAACGGATGGCCCACACGATGACGCCGAGCAACCAGCCGACCCAGGCGACGCGCACGTCGAAGCGCGACAGCGTGTCGAGGAAGCCGTCGAGCTTGTCGCGCCGCGCCACCAGGTGGCCGGCGATCTGCTGCGCCACGTAGACCCAGCGGCCCACCGCCATCGATTTCTGCGCGAAATGGCCGAATTCGTGCGCCAGCACCGCGCGCATCTCGCCCAACGTGACGGCGTTGACGAGGCCGAGGCCGATCTCCAGGTTCTTGCGCGACGGCAGCACCAGGTTCAGCACCGACAGGTCGTAGAACACCGCGGCATTGACGCGCGCCGACAGGAACACCTTGTGCGGGCGCGGCGCGCCGGCCCGGTCGGCCAGCTTGTGGAGGAACTCGAACAGCCGCGGCTGCTGCGCCGCGGTGACCTCGACGGTGTTGTCCTGCGAACCCTGCTTGACGAAGAAGATCGCCTTCAGCATGAAGACCGCGAGGAAGGCCGCGCAGCCGCCGACGACCCAGCCCCAGAAGGCGGCCTCGGCGCCGACCGTGAGCCGCCAAGCGGTGAACAGGAACCAGCCGGCCAGGCCCAGGTAGAGCAGCATGAAGCCGGCCAGCGCGGCGACGGCGAGCCAGGCATGGCGCTTGTACGCGGCGGTGGGCCTGGCCAGCTTGGCGACCAGCGTCGACGGCTGCGCCTTGGTCGGTGAACTCATTCCCTGATCCCCTCACATCCTTGTGCGCGGATGGTAGGGGAAGGGGTCGCGCCCGGCGAGGGCAATATTCACTCAAGAGCGGCAGTTCGAACCCGGCATGGCTCAGCGCCTGGGCAGCGTCGCCCGGCAGGCCTCGCTGAACTCGCCGGCATGCGCCTTCACGCAATCGCGCATCGCGCTGCCCTTGGCATCGCCGCAGATCCTCTTGAGTTCCGGGCCGCAGGTGGAGGCGGTGTCCAGCGCGGTCTTGCAGGCCGGCGCCAGCTCGGCCTCGTGCGACTTCAGGCACTCGACGATGCGCCCGCCGCCGGGTTGCACCGACTTGCAGAACTTCGCATGGTCGGCCTTGCAGGCCTGGGCCATCGGGTTGGCGTCGCGGGCCGCGGCCGTGCCGGCCAGCACGAGCAGCGACAGCAGGATCGTCAAGGTCTTCATCGTGTTCTCCGAAGCAGGGATGGCGGATTGAAGCGCCGAAACCCCACGCCGTCACGCCGCGCCGGTGACGATTTGCGACAGCCTTGAAATGTTCGAACCGCCGTGCCGGTGGCCCCGTAGACTGCCGCTCCATGAAGCCGCTGGTGTTGATGGTCGACGACGATGCCGAGCTGTCGGGCATGGTGTGCGAACTGCTCGAACGCGAAGGCTGGACCGTGCACGCCGTGCTGACCGCCGGCGACGGCGAACGCGCGATCGCGCAGGGCCGGCCCGACGCGGTGCTGCTGGACGTGATGCTGCCCGATGCGAACGGCTTCGACGTCTGCCGCCGCTGGCGTGCCGCGCACCCGGGCCTGGGCATCGTGATGCTGACGGCGCGCGGCGACCCGATGGACCGCGTGCTCGGGCTGGAGATCGGCGCCGACGACTACCTGCCCAAGCCCTTCGAGCCGCGCGAGCTGGTGGCCCGCGTGCGCGCGCTGCTGCGCCGCCAGGCACCGGGCCGCGCCGAGGCCCCGCAGCTGCGCTTCGACGGGCTGACGATCGACCTGCTGAAACGCGAGGTGCGGGTCGGCAGCGCGGCAATCGCGCTGACCAGCGTCGAATACAAGCTGCTGACGGCGCTGGCGCGCACGCCGGGCCAGCCCTTGACGCGCGAGCAGCTGAGCGATGCCGTGCAAAGCGGCGGCTACAAGCCGCTCGACCGCACCGTCGACGTGCAGGTCGCGCGGCTGCGCCGCAAGCTGGCCGAGGCCGCGCCGGGCAGCGAATGGATCGACACCATCCGCGGCGAAGGCTACGTCTTCGTGCCGCGCGGCTGATGCCGCGCTTCGACAGCCTGTTCACGCGCCTGCTGTTGGCCCAGCTGGGCCTGGTGTTGGCGCTCGGGCTGGTGTTCGGGCTGCTGTTCTACATCGAGCGCAACGTGACCGTCGCGGTGTTGTACGCCGAGCGCTGGGCACCGCACCTGGCCGCCGCCGCAGGGCTGGCGCCGCCGACGCCCGATGCCATGCCGGTGCTGCAGCGCGACGAGGCGCCGCCGAACGCGCGCCGCACCGCGCAGCACGCGCCGCGCTTCGTCGCGCTGCGCCAGGCACTGCAGTCGCGCGGCGTGCCCGTCGACGAGGTGCGGCTGGGTGTCGGCGAGCGCGAGCCGATGGTGTGGCTGCACGTGGCGCCGCCCGGGCACGCGGCGAAGTGGCTGGGCGTGCGCGGCCAGGTGGTCGTGCCGGCCTGGTCGGCGCGCACGCTGCTCGCCCTCGCGATCACCAGCGTGCTGGTCGCCGCCGTGAGCTGGCGCTTCACCCGGCGCCTCACGCAGCCGCTGGAGCGGCTGCGCGAGCGCATGCAGTTGCACACACCGGGTCGGCCGGTCCCGACGGCCGTGGCCCCGCCGGCGTCGTCGCCCGAGGTCGCCGCCATCGACGAGGCGTACACTGACCTGCTCGCGCGGCTGGAACGCCACGAGCGCGAACGCGCCGTGCTGCTGGCCGGCGTCTCGCACGACCTGCGCAGTCCGCTGGGCCGCATCCGCATGGCCGCCGAGCTGCTGCCCGACACCGCCGACACCCAGGCGCGGCGCGCCAGCATCGTGCGCAACGTGCAGGATGCCGACCGCCTGATCGAGAGCTTCCTCGACTTCGTGCGCTCCGGCGAACTGGCCTGCGACGAGACGGTGGACCTGGCCGCCGTCGCGCGCCAGGTGGTCGCCGGTTTCGAGCACCCCGCGTTGAGCCTCGATGCGCCGGCCACGCTGCCGCGCCCGCGCGCCAACCGGCTGCTGGTCGAGCGGCTGCTGGCCAACCTGGTCGACAACGCGTTCAAGCACGGCCGCGCGCCGGTGCAGGTGCGGCTGGGCACCTCGCCGGCGGGCACCTGGATCACGGTCGAGGATGCCGGCGACGGCATGGCGCCCGATAACGCCGCCCGCCTGCAGGACGCCTTCGCACGCGGCGACACCAGCCGCGCCCGGCCTGGCGCCGGCCTGGGCCTCGCGATCGTGCGCCAGGTGGTCGCGCGCCTGGGCGGCGAGCTGTCGTTCGAACGCGAGGCCGGCGTGCACCGCGTGCGCGTGACGCTGCGCTGAGACGTTTCAACACTGTCGCATTTCGTCGTGCAACGTGGTCGCCGCGCACGGCCGCGGCGCGTTCAATGGGCACCATCCACTTCCCGAGGAGTTCCCATGCGCCACGCACCGATCCCCCGCACCCTGCTGTCCGTCCTGGCGCTGTCCGCGCTGGCCGCCTGCGGGGGCGGCGGCACGTCCGGCGACGACGAGGTGCTGAGCACCGATACCGCCACCGGCTACAGCGCCAACGCGACGCTGGCCGCCAACGACGCCACGACGGCATTCGACACGGCCGTGCTGGCCGCGCAGTCGGTGGTGGCGGCGCAGGCTGCCGCGGCCAGCGGGCACGAAACGGCGAAGGGCGTCTCCGCCAGCGCGGTGGCCGACGTGACGGTCAGCTGCCCCGGCGGCGGCAGCGCGCTGCTGGGCATCACCGGCGGCACCGCGTCGAGCGTGCTGAACGGCCAGCTCGACACCGGCGAGGTCTACACGCTCGCCTACACCGACTGCCGCGGCGCACTGGGTGCGGCCGCCGTCAACGGCTCGCTGTCGATGACGGTGCTGCAGGCCGATGCGACGACGCTGTCGATCGCGTCCACGGCCAACGCGCTGTCGGTCGCGCTGCCGCGCGGCAGCGTCACGCTGGACGGCAGCACCGCGCGCAGCGTGTCGTCGACCAGCGACGGCAACGGCACGACGGTGCTCGCCAGCCATTTCACGTCGCCCAGCCTGTCGCTGACGACGCACTTCAACGCACGCACCAGCGTGTTCACGCTCAGCGCCGCCGACATCACGCGCCAGGCCACGCTGCTGAACGGCGTGCTGCAGGGCAGTTCGATCGAGGGCACGCACACGCTGTCGGCCACGCTGCCGAACGGCGCCTTCAGCTACACCGTTGCCACGCAGGGCAGCGCGAGCTACTCGGCCACGGGACTGCCGGTGGCCGGCGGCTGGACGATCACGCTGCCGCACGCGCGGGTCGGCATCGCGGTCGCCGACGGCTTCGCGACGATCAGCGTCGACCAGGGCAAGGACGGCACCATCGACCGCAGCGTCACGGTGCCCGTGTCGCGCCTGGCGTCCGACGCGGGCTGATCAATCGACGAGGCGGTGCAGCCTGGCGTACTGCAGCAGCATGATGGTCTTGCCGTCGCGGATCGCGCCCGACTCGACCATCGCCAGCGCCTCGTCGAGCGTGGGCTCCAGCACCTCGATGTCCTCGCCCTCGTGCGGCTCGCCGCCGCCGCCCGAGACCTTGTCGCGCGCTTCGTACGCACCGACGAAGAAATGCAGCCGCTCGGTCACCGAGCCCGGGCTCATGTAGGCCTCGAACACCTGGCGCACGTCGGCGATGCGGTAGCCGGTTTCCTCTTCGGTCTCGCGGCGGATGCAGGTGGCGGGGTCGTCGCGGTCGAGCAGCCCGGCGCAGGCCTCGACCAGCATGCCGTCGGGCGTGCCGTTGACGTAGGCCGGGAAGCGGAACTGGCGCGTCAGCACCACCGTGCGCCGCTCGCGGTTGTAGAGCAGGATCGTCGCGCCGTTGCCGCGATCGTAGGTCTCGCGGCTCTGGCGCTGCCAGCGGCCGTCGCGGCGCAGGTAGTCGAAGCTCGTCTTCTTCAGCACATACCAGTCGTCGCTGAGCAGCTTGACGTCGACGATGCGCACGCGGTCGTTCACGGCCTTCTCCTGATCCTGTCCGGGTCGTTCCGGGACCGCGATCATTCGTGCAACTTCGTGCAATGTCAAGATTTTTCGTGCACACTGCACCGCATGCTGACCGAACAACGCAAGCAACTGATCCTCGGGCGCCTGAAACAGGAGGGGCAGGTCGTCGCGGCCACGCTGAGCGAGGAACTCGGGCTGTCGGAGGACACCATCCGGCGCGACCTGCGCGCGCTCGCGGCCGAGGGCCTGCTGCAGCGCGTGCACGGCGGTGCGCTGCCCGCATCGGCGGCGGTGGCCGACTTCGCGGTGCGACGCACGGTCGAGCCCGAGGGCAAGGCCGGCATCGCGCGCGCCGGCGCGGCGATGGTGCAGCCGGGGCAGATCGTGTTCATCGACGGCGGCACCACCTGCCAGCAGCTCGCGCGGCAGCTGCCGCGCACGCTGCGCGCCACCGTCGTCACGCACAGCCCGACGATCGCGATCGAGCTGGTGGACCATCCCGGCATCGAGGTCGTGCTGATCGGCGGGCGGCTGTTCAAGCACTCGGTGGTGGCGGTGGGCGCGGCGGCCCTGGAGGCCATCGGCCGCATCCGCGCCGACCTGTACTTCATGGGCGTCACCGGCGTCTCGCTCGATGCCGGGCTGTCCACCGGCGACCTCGAAGAGGCCCACATCAAGCGCGCGCTGATGGCCCAGGCGGCCGAGACCTGGGTGCCGGCCTCGGCCGAGAAGCTGAACAGCGCCTCGGCCTACTCGATCGCGCCGTGCAAGGCCGCCACCGGGCTGATCGTCGACCCGCAGGCGCCGAAGAAGGCGCTGGCCGGCTTCGAGAGGGCCGGCCTGGCGATCGTGCGAGCCTGAGGAGGGCCGGCTATTTCTGGCGCTGGTAGGTGGCGTCCATCACCGGGCCGCGGTCGGTGTCGACCAGGCCCTTGCTGACGTCGCGGTGCGCCTGTTCGATGCGGGGGCGCGGTCGGGTGTCCTTCGACGTCGATTCGTCGCGCTCGTGCGGCAACTGCGGTTCGGCGTCGCGGTCTCGGCGTGCGGTGGTGTCGCCCTTGCGCCGCGCATCGGGCGGGCCGGAGGCTGAGGCTGGCTTCATGGTGGTTCCTTGTGGCCGTATGGCGCCGTCCACTGTGCCCGCCCCGGCAGGCCGGCGCTGTCGGCCCAGCCCGCCGCAGGCTGTAGGACATCGCCATGCAGGCCCCGGACGGTCGCGGGTGCGCCCGCTTGCCGTGGCCGGGTCGATCCACTAACCTCGTTCGGCCCCCTCACCCATCAGCGCCCCCGGCGTGGAAGGAGAGTGCCATGTCAAGCCCATCGAATCCCGGCATCGCGTCGATCCGCACGCTGGCGCTGGTCGGCCAGGCGGCCTCCGGCAAGACCAGCCTGACCGAGGCGCTGCTGTGCAAGGCCGGCGCCATCGGCGCGCCGGGCAGCCTGGAGCGCGGCTCCACGGTCAGCGACTTCGACCCGCTCGAACGCCGCATGCAGCATTCGCTGAACTCGGCACTGATGCACTTCCGCCATGGCGAATCGCAGATCCACCTGATCGACACGCCCGGGGTCGCCGACTGCGTGGGCCAGTCGATGACGGCGCTGGAGGCGGTGGACACCGCGGCCATCGTGATCAACGCGCAGGTCGGTATCGAGATGATGACGACGCGCATGATGGAGTGGGCGGCGCGCCGCGAGCTGTGCCGCATGATCATCGTCAACAAGATCGACGGCCAGGGGTTGGACCTGGCCGGCCTGGTCGAGAAGATCCAGACCGCCTTCGGCAAGGAGTGCCTGCCGCTGAACCTGCCCGCGGCGCAGGGCACCCAGGTGGTCGACTGCTTCTTCAATCCGTCCGGCGAGGCGGATTTTTCTTCTGTGGCGCTCGCGCACCGCGCGCTGGTCGAGCAGGTGGTCGAGGTCGACCCCGAGTTCGTCGACCGCTACCTGAACGACGGCGACGTCGACCCGCGCGAGCTGCATGCGCCGCTGGAGCAGGCGCTGCGCGAGGGCCACCTGATCCCGATCTGCTTCGTCTCGGCGCGCAACGGTGCCGGCGTGGCCGAGCTGCTGGACGTGATCGACAAGCTGCTGCCCAACCCGACCGAGGGCAACCCACCGCAGTTCTTCAAGGGCGAGGGGCCGGACGCGAAGGAACTGCATGCGCAGCCCGATGCCTCGCTGCACGTGATCGCCCACGTGTTCAAGGTGACGGTGGATCCGTACGTCGGCAAGATGGGCATCTTCCGCATCCACCAGGGCACGGTCACGCGCGACAGCCAGCTCTACATCGGCGACGGTCGCAAGCCGTTCAAGGTGGGCCATCTGTTCATGCTGCAGGGCAAGGACCACGTGGAGGTGCCGCGCGGCCTGCCGGGCGACCTGTGCGCGGTGGCCAAGGTCGACGAGATGCACTTCGATGCGGTGCTGCACGACGCGGCCGAGGACGACCACCTGCACCTGAAGCCGCTCGACTTCCCGGTGCCTGTGCACGGCCTGGCGATCGAGCCGAAGCGCCGCGGTGACGAGCAGCGCATGTGGGAGATCCTGCAGAAGCTGGTCGACGAGGATCCGTGCCTGAAGGTGGAGCACGTGGCCAGCACCAACGAGACGGTGGTCTACGGCCTGGGCGAGCTGCACCTGCGCACGCTGCTCGACCGCATGAGCGAGACCTACAAGTGCGACGTGCTGACGCGCCCGCCGCGCATCGCCTACCGCGAGACGGTGACCACGCCGGCCGAGGGCCACCACCGGCACAAGAAGCAGAGCGGCGGCGCCGGCCAGTTCGGCGAGGTCTACCTGCGCATCGAGCCGCTGGCGCGCGGCGCCGGCTTCGAGTTCGTCGACCAGGTGAAGGGCGGCACGATCCCCGGCCAGTTCATCCCGGCCGTCGAGAAAGGCGTGCGCCAGGTGCTGGACAGCGGCGTGATCGCCGGCTACCCGGTGAAGGACGTGCGCGTCATCGTCTACGACGGCAAGCACCACTCGGTCGACTCGAAGGAGATTGCCTTCGTGACGGCCGGCCGCAAGGCCTTCATCGACGCGGTGACCAAGGCCGGCCCGATCGTGCTGGAGCCGGTGGTGAAGGTGGAGATCACCGCGCCGGAATTCGCGATGGGCGACATCACCGGCGACCTGTCGGCCAAGCGCGGGCAGGTGAACGGCACGCACGCCCAGCAGGCGGGCAGCATGACGGTGCACGGCCTGGTGCCGCTGTCGGAACTGAACGGCTACCAGGCCCGGCTCAACGGGATGACCGGCGGGCAGGGGCGCTATACGCTGGAGCTGAGCCACTACGAGGCGGTGCCGCCGTCGGCGCAGGTCCAGTTGACAAGTCAATACAAGGCTCGAGACGACGAGTAGCCCGGATGCCAATCCGGGTTGTTCATCCGGCACCGCCGCCCCGGATTGCCATCCGGGCTACACGGCTCGCGGCTTCACCTTGCTCGCTGCCAGCTTGGCTTGGGTGCGCGCAACCTCCACGTCGGCGTCGTGGACGAGCGCGACGCCCATGCGGCGCTTCTTGAAGCTCTCCGGCTTGCCGAACAGGCGCAGCTCGCTGTTGGGCACGCGCATCGCGTCGGCCACGCCGTCGAACACGATGCCCCGGGCCTCGACGCCGCCGTAGATCACCGCGCTCGCGCCCGGGCTCTTCAGCGTGGTGTCCACCGGCAGGCCGAGGATGGCGCGCGCATGCAGCTCGAACTCGTTCTGCCACTGCGTGATCATCGTCACCATGCCGGTGTCGTGCGGGCGCGGGCTGACCTCGCTGAACCACACCATGTCGCCCTTGACGAACAGCTCGACACCGAACAGCCCCTGCCCGCCCAGGTTGTCGGTGACCGCCTTCGCGATGTCGCGCGAGCGCTGCAGCGCGGCCGGCGTCATGCGGTGCGGCTGCCAGCTCTCGACATAGTCGCCGCTGACCTGCACATGGCCGATCGGCTCGCAGAAGTGCGTCTCGACCTGGCCGTCCGCCCCCAGCGCGCGCACCGTCAGCTGCGTGATCTCGTAGTCGAAGTCGATGAAGCCCTCGACGATGACGCGGCCGTGGCTGACGCGGCCGCCGGCCATCGCGTAGTCCCACGCGGCCTGCACGTCGGACGGACCGTCGATCTTGCTCTGGCCCTTGCCCGAGCTGCTCATCACCGGCTTGACGATGCACGGGTAGCCGATCTTGCCGTCGATCGCGGCCTGCAGCTGCGCCAGCGAATCACAGAAGACGTAGGGGCTGGTCGGCAGCGCCAGGGTCTCGCCGGCGAGGCGGCGGATGCCTTCGCGGTCCATCGTGAGGCGCGCGGCGCGCGCGGTGGGGATCACGCGCACGGTGCCGGCGGCCTCGAGCTGCTCGAGCATCGGCGTCGCGATGGCTTCGATCTCGGGCACCACCAGCAGCGGGCGCTCGGCCTCGATCAGCGCCTTCAGCTGCGCCGGGTCGCTCATGGTGATGGTGCGGGCATGGTGCGCGACCTGCTGGCCCGGCGCGTTCTCGTAGCGGTCGACCGCGATGGTCTCGACGCCCAGGCGCTGCAGCGCGATCAGCACCTCCTTGCCCAGTTCGCCGCTGCCGAGCAGCATCACCTTGGTGGCTTGGGGGGAAAGAGGGGTTCCGAGGGTCGTCATGGTGTGGATCGGGTTGAACGCGGAAAGACCGTGATTTTGCCGACGCCCCCGGCTGCTTCTGCAGATGCACGAAGATTTATCATGCGGGACCATGCAATCCGGCTCCCGCGACGTGGCCCAGCTCCGCCTTGACAACGCGCTGGCGCTTTTCGATGAATTCGTCCACAACACCATCAAGCACCCCGATGCCGCCACGCTGAGGGGCCTGGAGCGCCGCTTCGCCGAACGGCTGCAGATCCAGCCGAGCTACTGGAGCCAGATCAAGAGCCGTTCGCGCCAGATCGGCGAACGGCTCGCGCGGCAGTTCGAGGTGCTGTGCCACAAGCCGAACGGCTGGATGGACCAGCCGCACGACGCCGCCGTCCACGGCGCGCCGGCCGCAGCCGCGGCACCCGCCCCGCAGCCCGACGACTCCCTGCGCAACGTGCCGCAGGACGACGACGAACGCTTCATCGTCGGCCTGGTGCTGACTTACTACCGGCGCCACCCGCAGCGCGCCCGCACGCGGCTGCTCGACCTGCTCGGCGAGGTACTGATGCCGCCCGCCGAGCCGGCGCTGCCCGCGCCGCCGGCCCCGGCGGCGAAGCGCCCGCCCGCGGCCCCGCCCCGCCCCGCCGCGCCGCCCGAGGACCTCTGGGCCCGCACCCAGGCCGGCGTCGCACCGCTCAAGAAGAAGCGCTGACAGCCCCCTGCGGGTGTGGATTCGTCCCCACACCTTTGAACAAGGGGGTTGAATTTGATAATTGATTGTTTATCATCTGCGCAAGTCGTGATGCACAGTCTTGATCACGGCGACGCCCCGCCCTTCAACCCGGAGTCCCCACGTTGATCGCCTTCGCACTGAAGCTTGCCCCTGCCCGCCGCGCCGCTGTCGTTCGTGTCGCGTTGCCGGTGCCGGCGTTTCAGTGTTCAGGTGGCCGTCGGGCCCCGCCCGGTCTGCTTGTCGGCTGAGCCCCGCGACGCACGCGCGCTCATCCCAACGGCCCGGATTGCCTCGCGCACCGGGCCGTTGTGCTTTTTTTGGCCCTGCTTTCCCTTGACGTACCAGGAGACGCCCCATGACCAAGATCACTGTCACCGCCCGCAAGCCCCGCAATCCGCTGGTGGCGCCCGCCCATTTCCGCCGTGCCGGCAGCCACCAGCAAGGTGGCCGTTCGCGCCAGGACGCCGGGCGTGCACTGCGCCGCGAACTCGACCAGCTCCGCCACAGCCCATGAATGCAACGCAGCGCCCATGCGCTGCCGATGAAGGACATCATCATGACCAGCCTGAAGCCCCAGACGTGGCGCGCCGTGACGCCGCGCCATCCCGGCGCCACGATCGCCCGCCGCACCGCCGCGGCGGCCCTGAAATCCGCGAGCGCCGTGCTCGCCGAACTGGCCCAGCGCCTGGCCGTGCCGCCTGCGATCCCGCAGTCGCCGCTGCCGCCGGTGCTCGAGTTCTACGCGCAGGCCGGCGCACCGGAAGGTGCGCTGTACCTGGACGGTGAACTCGTCGGGTGGGTATCGGGCGTGACCCGCCTGTGAACCCGACCGTGCAACGTGAAACGGGGGCCTCGCGGCCCCCGTTTTTCATGGGTGCGTGGTATGCGCCGGCAGCGCGACCACCTTCGGATGGCGCTTCTCCCACAGCTTGTGCACCATCACCGCCACCGGCACCCAGCCCAGCCACATCGCGAGGTCGATGCCTTCGTGCCACCACTGCCAGGTGTCGACCGGCTGGTCTTCCCAGCCCATCGCCTCTTCGATCAGGTCGAACACCCCGAGCCACAGCACGACGATGCCGACCAGCAGGCTGGTCTCGCGCTGGCGCTCGGTCCAGTGGCGCCACAGCGCCGGCAGCGTGACGCCGCCCACGCACAGCGCGTACAGCACCAGGTGGCCCAGGTGCTGGTGCTCGAACCAGCTGCGGATCAGCGGCTCGCTGCTGATCATCTTGGCGGCCGTCCAGCCCAGCACGCCGGCGCCGAGGATGATGATGATCGGGAAGCGGTCGACGAGCTTCAGGATCATCTGGCTGCCCCAAACGACGATCGGGATGCTGATCAGCAGGCCCAGCACCACCAGCAGCATGCTGCCATGAGCCGCGCCACCGATGGCCAGCACGTTGTCGACGCCCATCACCGCATCGGCGATCACGATGGTCTGGATGGCGCCGCGCACGCTCGACGCCGGCTTGATGTGGTGGCCGTCGCCGTCGCTGTCCTTGGTCAGGTTCCAGGCGATCCAGACCAGGGCCAGCCCGCCGGCCAGCAGGAAGCCGGGGATCTTCAGCAGCCACACGACGACCAGCGTCAGCAGCGCACGGATCACGATCGCGCCGGCCGTGCCCCACAGGATCACGCGGCGCTGCATCTCGGGCGGCACGTTGCGGGCCGCGAGGCCGATCACGATCGCGTTGTCGCCGGCCAGCACGAGATCGAGCAGCACGATGGCCATCAAGGCCGAGAAAAATTCGGGAGAGAAGAGTTCCATGGTCCTTCACCTTGCATGAGTGCACGCCGTGCGGATGCACGGCGGGTGAAGGTCTTGCCCACAGCGCGGGTGCGCTGCTCAAGTGCCGGGGTGCCGCTGCGGCGGCGCCCGTGTTGACGGCGGCTTGATCGGGGGGCTACTCCCCTTGCGGGTTCGAGTGTCGCCGCACTGGCCCCCCGGCGTCAAATGGACGGCGTCGGCCTCAGCTCATCGCGAGCGGCGACTTGCGGCGCGGCGCCGGGAACAGCCGGTCGATGTCCGACAGCGCCGCATCGTCCAGGTCGAGGTCGGCAGCGGCGAGGTTCTCGCGCAGGTGGGCTTCGCGCACCGCCTTCGGGATCGCGATCACGCCGGGCTGCTTCAGCACCCAGGCCAGCGCCAGCTGCGTGGCCGTCACGCCGCGCTGCGCCGCGAGCTTCTGCAGCCCGGCATGCCCGGCGAGGCCTCCCTGCGCAAGCGGGCAGTAGGCCATCAGCGGCACGCGGCGCTCGCGCTGCAGCGGCAGCAGGTCGTACTCGATGCCGCGCTCGCTGAGCGCGTAATACACCTGGTTGGTGGCGCAGGCAGCGCCGCCTTCCAGGCCCCACAACCCGGCCATGTCGTCCCCATCGAAATTGCTGACGCCCCAATCGCGGATGCGTGCCTGCGACTGCAGGCGTTCGAAGGCCGCCACCGTGTCGCGCAGCGGATGGTTGCCCGGCCAGTGCAGCAGGTAGAGATCGAGCTGGTCCAGCCCCAGGCGCCGCAGGCTGCGCTCGCAGGCGGCGGGCGTGCCGCTGCGGCTCGCGTTGTGCGGGTAGACCTTGCTGACGATGAACAACTGCTCGCGCTTCACGTCGCCGGCGCGCAGCGCCTCGGCGAGGGCCTGGCCGAGCGCCTCCTCGGCGCCGCCTTCGCCGTACATCTCGGCGGTATCGAACAGGCGGTAGCCGAGCTCGATCGCCCTGCGGATCGCCGCCACCTCGGCGCGCCGGGCCGAACTCGATTCGCCCATGCGCCAGGTGCCCAGGCCGAGCGACGGGACGGTGCTTCCGGAAGGCAGGACGAGCTGGTGCACGGGCTTCTCCGCAATGGGCGCCACGTCGGCGCGAACGGCATTCTGCGGCACACTCCTCGCCCATCATGTCCGACACCCTGATTTCGCTGCGCCAGGTCGACAAGCGCTTCGCCAACGGCGTGCAGGCACTGCGGTCGGTGTCGATGGACGTGCGGGCGGGCGAGTTCGTGTCGCTGCTCGGGCCGTCGGGCTGCGGCAAGAGCACGGTGTTGCGGCTGGTGGCCGGGCTGGACGAACCGAGCTTTGGCACCGTGGACGCGCCGGCCCTGCGCGACAACCCTGCAGCCGACACGGCCTTCGTGTTCCAGGACCCGACGCTGATGCCCTGGGCCAGCGTGTTCGACAACGCCTGGCTGCCGTTGCGGCTGGCGGGCGTGTCGCGGCGCGATGCGCAGGCCCGCGTGATGCCGCTGCTGCAGCGCATGGGTCTCGACGGGTTTGCGGATGCCTGGCCGGGCGAGCTGTCGGGTGGCATGAAGATGCGCGCGTCGATCGCGCGGGCGCTGGTGACCGGGCCGCGCCTGCTGCTGATGGACGAGCCGTTCGCGGCGCTCGACGAGATCACGCGCCAGCGGCTCAACGCCGACCTGCTGGACGCCTGGCAGTCCCGGCCGATGGCGGTGCTGTTCGTGACCCACAGCGTGCTCGAGGCGGTGTTCCTGAGCCAGCGCGTGCTGGTGATGGGGGCGCGGCCCGGGCACGTCGTCGCGCAATTCCACATCGAGCGGCCGGCGCGGCACGACGCCGGGTTCCGCGATTCCGACGCCTACGTCGCGCAATGCCGGGCCGTGTCGCGCGCGCTCGAAGCGGCGCACGCCGGAGCCGCCGCGTGAGCGCCGGCATGAGTCCGCGCTGGCGCCGCCGCGTCGCCCCGGCCGTCGTGCTGCTGGGCCTGCTGGCCGGCTGGGAGGCGCTGGTGCGCCTGGCCCACATCCCGCACTACACGCTGCCGGCGCCCAGCCTGGTGCTGCAGACGCTGGTCGACAACTTCGCGTCGCTGTCGGGCAGCTGGTGGTTCACCGTGAAGATCACCTTCGGCGCGCTGGCGCTGGCCTGCACCGGCGGGGTGTTGATCGCCGCGGTGTTCGCGCTGTGGCGGCCGGTCGAGGAGGCGTTCTTTCCGGTGGCGGTGGTGCTGCAGGTGACGCCGATCGTCGCGGTCGCGCCGCTGATCCTGATCTACGTCGAAAGCACCACCGCCGCACTGCTGCTGTGCGCCTGGATCGTCGCGTTCTTCCCGATCCTGTCGAACACGGTGATCGGGCTGCGCGCGGCCGACGTGAACCTGCGCGAGCTGTTCCGGCTGTACCGCGCAACGCCGTGGCAGCGGCTGCGGTTGCTGCTGGTGCCGTCGGCATTGCCGTATTTCATCGCCGGGCTGAAGATCTCGGGGGGGCTCAGCCTGATCGGCGCCGTCACGGCCGAGATGGTGGCCGGTGCGGCGGGGCGCGAGACCGGCCTCGCATCGCGCATCCTCGAGGCCAGCTTCCGCACCGAGACGCCGAAGATGTTTGCCGCGCTGGGCCTGCTGGTGTTCACCGGCGTGCTGATCTTCGCCGGCTTCAACGCGCTCTCGCGGCTCTTGCTGGGCCGCTGGCATGCCACCGAGAATTGACGACGACACCCCTCATCGACGGAGCATCCCCATGAACAACACGATTCGGCTCGCCGTGCTGGCGATCGGCCTGGCCGGTGCAGGCGCCTGGGCCCAGGACAAGGTCAGCTTCGCGACCAACTGGAAGGCGCAGGCGGCGCACGGCGGCTTTTACCAGGCTGTCGCCGACGGCACCTACAAGAAGTACGGGCTGGACGTGACGATCCAGCAGGGCGGACCGCAGGTGAACAACCGGCCGCTGCTGCCGGCCGGGCGCATCGACTTCCTGATGACCGGCAACCTGCTGCACAGCTTCGACAACGTCAAGAACGGCGTGCCCACGGTCGTGGTAGCGGCGATGTTCCAGAAGGATCCGCAGGCGCTGATCGCCCACCCGGGCCAAGGCTACGAGTCGTTCGCGAAGCTGAAGGATGCACCTGTGGCGCTGATCGCCAAGGACGGGCAGTTCAGCTGGTGGCAGTGGCTGAAGGTGACCCACGGCTTCAAGGACGAGGTGCTGAAGCCCTACAACTACAACCTCGGGCCCTTCCTCGCAAACCCGAAGGCGATCCAGCAGGGGTATTCGGTGGCCGAGCCGATCTACGTCGAGAACCAGGGCAAGTTCAAGCCGGTGGTGCACCTGCTGGCCGACCACGGCTTCAGCACCTATTCCACGGTGATCGAGGCGCGCACGGACACGGTGAAGGACAAGCCGCAGCTGGTGCAGCGCTTCGTCGATGCGTCCATCCTCGGCTGGGTCAACTACCTGTACGGCGATCGCAAGGCGGCGAACGCGATGATGATGAAGGAGAACCCGGAGATGACCGAGGCGGAGATCGAGTCGTCGGTGGCCTTGATGAAGCAGCAGGGCATCGTCGATTCGGGCGAGGCGCTGCGCAACGGCATCGGGGCGATGAGCGGCGAGCGCATCAAGGACTTCTACGGGCAGATGGTGAAGGCGGGGCTGTACAAGACGGGGGAGGTCGATCTGGCGAAGGTGGCGACGATGCAGTTCGTGAACAAGAAGGTGGGGAGCGAGTTGAAGGCCAGCTTGGTGCGGCGCTGAACGGGAAGTCTGTCTGTGCTCGGCGCCTCTGGCATCAAGGAACTCGAACGCAGAGGCCGTTACCTAGATCGGCGGCCGCTGTGGAACCATGCAGAGGTTGATCAATGAGCCCTTTCCCGTCTTATGCGACCAAGAGTTCGYAGTTCACGTTCACCCAAACCGGTGAAAAGACCGCCACTTTGACCCGGGCACCAGGCGAGCAGCAACGCATGGCCCAACAGAGGCTGAATCAACTGATGCCGGGCCTTCTCCAACACGGTTGTGGCGTCGTCGTTCCCGGCTGTGAGAGGTTTCTCGCAATTTCCTTCTTCCGGCCCGAGTAATTGAAGCTGACATGAAGGGATCCAGCCCATCATGACTGGGAGGGCACGCTCAAGCCCAGGCGGCGGATGCCGAAGTACAGTCAGCAAGTGATCCACACTGCATGCCGTGACTCATCCGCCGCCCTCCTCCCTTTCAGGCAAGTTGCCCCTGACTCAGCCCCTGGCCGACTTGGCGGCGTGGACTGCGTATTTCCGGCAGAGTGACATCCCCGTCCTCGCCAACACCTCCGACGCGCTCGAAGCCATGCGCGCCAACGAAGACGACGTCGACGCCAACCTGATCGGCGAGATGGTCGCCGACGATCCGCTGATGACGCTGAAGGTGCTGGCCTATGCGGCCACGCACCGGCCGGCACGGCTTGTCACCGACGTCGAGACGGTGACCGCCGCGGTCGTGCTGATGGGCATCTCGCCGTTCTTCGGCGCCTTCGGTCTGCAACCCACTGTCGAGGATCGCCTCGCCGATCGCCCCGAAGCGCTGAAGGGCTTGCAGGACGTCGTGCGCCGCGCCCACCGGGCCTCGCACTTCGCGCTGGCCTTCGCGATTCACCGGCAGGACCACGACGCCGCGCTGATCCACGAAGCCGCGCTGCTGCACGACTTTGCCGAGATGCTGCTGTGGGTGCACGCGCCGGACCTGGCGCTGGCCATCCAGCGGGCCCAGGCCACCGACCCGACGCTGCGTTCCAGCGCCGTCCAGCTGAGCACGCTGAACGTCGACCTGTTCGACCTTCAGCAGGCCCTGATGAAGTCGTGGACCCTGCCCGAGCTGCTGATCCGCATCACCGACGACCGGCATGCCGAGCACCCAGCCGTCAAGAACGTCATCCTCGCGATCCGCCTGGCCCGCCACACCGCGCATGGCTGGGACAACGCCGCGATTCCGGACGACGTGGCCGACATCGCCCAGCTGCTGAACATGTCGACCTCCGCCACGCACGCGATGCTGCTCGACCTGGACCGCTGACCATCCCTACACCGGCACGGCGGTCGTGTTCTTCACCCGGTCGAGCACGAAGCTGGTCTTGCAGTCTTCGACGCTCGGGTGCTTCAGCAGCGTCTCCATCACGAAGCGCGAGTAGTGCGCCATGTCCTGCACCACCACGCGCAGCAGGTAGTCCATTTCGCCGGTCAGTGCCACGCACTCGATCACCTCGGGCCAGGTCTGCACCGCGGCGCGGAACAGGTCCATCGGGTTGCGCTTGTGGATCTCGGAATGCTTCTCGAGGCGCACGTTCAGGTAGGCCGTGAGGCCCAGGCCCACCCGCTCGGCCGGCACCAGGGCCACGTAGCCAGCGATGACGCCCGATTCCTCCAGGCGCTTGACGCGGCGCAGCGCCGCCGACGGCGACAGGCTGACCTGGGCGGCCAGCACGTCATAGGTGATGCGCCCGTCGGTCTGCAGCGCCCGAAGAATGCGCCGATCGATCGCATCCAGCTGGATTTCCGTTTCCATGCGATGCATTTTGCAGCTTTCCTGCGCAACCCGCCATCCTCGCGGTGAAACTTGCATGATTCCTGCGGGACGACGAATCTACAGTGCACGCAGTTGCCGACATTCAACGCAAAGGAGCGCCGCATGCAGTTCACCCCCTGGGACAACCCGATGGGCACCGACGGATTCGAGTTCGTCGAGTACGCGGCGCCGGACCCGGTCGCGCTCGGCCGGCTGTTCGAGACGATGGGCTTCACCGCCATCGCCCGACATCGCCACAAGAACGTGACGCTGTACCGCCAGGGCGAGGTCAACTTCATCATCAACGCCGAGCCGAATTCGTTCGCGCAGCGCTTTGCACGCCACCACGGCCCGAGCGTCTGCGCGATGGCCTTCCGCGTGAAGGACGCCGCAAAGGCCTATGCGCGTGCGCTCGAGCTCGGCGCCTGGGGCTTCGACAACCAGACCGGCCCGATGGAGCTGAACATCCCCGCCATCAAGGGCATCGGCGATTCGCTGATCTACTTCGTCGACCGCTGGCATGGCAAGGACGGCGCCGCGGCCGGCGCCATCGGCAACATCAGCATCTACGACGTCGACTTCGTGCCGATCCCCGGCGCCAACGCGTCGCCGGTGGGCAATGGCCTGACCTACATCGACCACCTGACGCACAACGTGCACCGCGGCCGCATGAAGGAATGGGCTGACTTCTACGAGCGCCTGTTCAACTTCCGCGAGGTGCGCTACTTCGACATCGAGGGCAAGCTGACCGGGCTGAAGAGCAAGGCCATGACCAGCCCCTGCGGCAAGATCCGCATCCCGATCAACGAGAGCTCGGACGACAAGAGCCAGATCGCCGAGTACCTGGACCTGTACCACGGCGAAGGCATCCAGCACATCGCGCTCGGCACCGACGACATCTACGGCACCGTCGACGGCATGAAGCAGCAGGGCGTCGTGTTCCAGGACACGATCGCGACCTACTACGACCTGGTCGACAAGCGCCTGCCCAACCATGGCGAGCGGCTGGACGAACTGAAGCGGCTGCGCATCCTGATCGACGGGGCGACGCACCAGGGCGCACCGAACGAGCTGCTGCTGCAGATCTTCACGCAGACGGTGATCGGGCCGATCTTCTTCGAGATCATCCAGCGCAAGGGCGATCAGGGCTTCGGCGAAGGCAACTTCCGTGCGCTGTTCGAGAGCATCGAGCTCGACCAGGTGCGCCGCGGCGTGCTGAAGGACGAGACGGCGCCGGCGCGCTAGAGTGCAGGCATGAAGCTGCACCCTCCCCTCGTCGCCCTTGCCCTGGCAGCGCTCGCTTCGGCCGCGCCTGCCCAGGAATCCTCCCTCGACGCCGTGATGAAGGCCGGCACGCTGCGCGCCTGCACGCCGGGCGACTACAAGCCGTTCAGCTTCCAGCGCGCCGACGGCGCCTTCGAAGGCCTGGACGTCGACCTCGCCCAGTCGCTGGCGACCGCGATGGGCGCCAAGCTCGAGCTGGTGAAGACGAGCTGGGCCAACCTGCTGCCCGACTTCGCGGCCGGCAAGTGCGATGTCGCGATCGGCGGCATCTCGGTGACCACAGAGCGCCAGAAGCGGGTATTCTTCAGCAGCGCCTACATGGTCAATGGCAAGACGCCGCTGGCGCGCTGCGAGGACGTGGGCAAGTACCAGAGCGTGGCCGACATCGACAAGGCCGGCGTGCGCGTGATCGCCAACCCCGGCGGCAGCAACGAACGCTTCGCGAAGGCCAGCTTCAAGATCGCGACGCTGACCATCCACACCGACAACCTGACGATCTTCGACGAGTTGCTGGCCAAGCGTGCCGACGTGTTCGTGACCGAGGCGGCCGAGGCGCTGGTGCAGCAGAAGCTGCGGCCCGGCCTGTGCGCCGTCAACCCGGAGCGGCCGCTGCAGTACGGCGAGATGGCCTGGATGCTGCCGCGCAACGACGGCGTGATGAAGAACTTCGTCGACCAGTGGCTGCACCTGGCCAAGGCGACCGGCGAATACCAGCGAACGGCGGACAAATGGCTGCGATGAGCGACGGCCCCGTGAAAGGCGTGAACAGCGGTGTCGCGCCTGCCACCTACGGGCAGGGCGACCGGCCGCCGCGCGGCGACTATGCGTCGGCGCGCGCCGACTACACCTGCGAGCAGGACTGGGCGCGCTACACGCCGCAGGACCATGCGCTCTACCAGCGGCTGTACGAGCGCCAGGCCGCGCAGTTGCCCGGGCTGGCCTGCGAAGAGTTCATCGCGGCTGTCGCGAACCTCGGCACGCCGACGCAGATCCCGCGTTTCGATGCCTTGTCCGAGCGCCTGCAGCGCGCGACCGGCTGGGAGGTGGTGGCCGTGCCGGGGCTGATCCCGGAAGAAGCCTTCTTCGCGCTGCTGGCGCAGCGACGCTTCCCGGTGACGGGCTGGATCCGCAAGCCGGAGGAGTTCGACTACGTGGTCGAACCCGACGTGTTCCACGACCTGTTCGGCCATGTGCCGCTGCTGTTCAACCCGATGTTCGCCGACTACATGCAGGCCTATGGCGCCGGCGGACTGAAGGCGACGCGGCTGCAGGCCTGCGAGTACCTCGCTCGGCTGTATTGGTACACCGTGGAGTTCGGGCTCATCGCGACGCCGGCGGGCTTGCGCGCCTATGGCGCCGGCATCCTGTCGTCGGCCGGCGAGCTGCGCCACAGCGTGACCAGCGCGCAGCCGCAGCGGCTGGGCTTCGACCTGCAACGCATCATGCGCACGCGCTACAAGATCGACAGCTTCCAGGCCACCTACTTCGTGATCGATTCGTTCGAACAGCTGTTCCGCGCCACGGCGCCGGATTTCACGCCGCTGTACGAGGCGGTGGCACAGCAGCCCGAGCTGGCGGCCGAGGCCACGCTGCCCAGCGACCGCGTGCTGTCGACGTGATCACAGCGAGGCCAGCACGGCCTCGAACACCACCGGCTGGTTGACCAGGTCGACGTGCGCGATGCCCGGCACATGCCGGTTGTCGGCCCCCGGCAGCGTGGCGGTGCTGGCCGGGAAGACGATGTTGTCGCAATGGCTGTAGAAGCAGATGAAGCGGCTGGACAGCGTGGCCGATTCGCGCGTGCCGAGTTGCTGCTGCCATGGGCTGCCCAAGCGCATCTCGTGCCCGTTGGTGGTGGTGGAGAAGCGGCCCAGCCAGGTGCCGCGGTGCGGGCTGCCGATCGTCACGATCCGGTGGGCACGGGCCTCGCCACCGTGGGCCGCGGCCCAGGCGCGGATCGCGAGGCCGCCCATGCTGTGTCCGACCAGCACCGGGGCCTGGCCAGTGCTGGCTTCCAGCCGCGCGACGGCCTGCTCGATGATGTCGGCGTAGTGGCTGATCGAGCCGAACACCGGCTCGAGGTTGACGGCGATGAAGGGCGTGCCGCGCTGCTTCAGGCGCAGCATCCACGGGTTCCACAGGCCGCGATTGCAGACGAAGYCGTGCACCAGCACGACGCCCCGTTGTCCGGTGTGCTCGGGCACGTGGTCCGGCACGAGGCTGGAACGGAAGGGCTGGCGCCAGCAGAACACCTGGGGTGCCGTGAGCACCTCGCCGATCCATGCATGCAAGAGCTGCACGACGCTGGCACGCGGGCTCGGGTCGTCGCCGTGGACGAAGTAGAGGAACACGAACTCCAGCGCGAGGAAGACGGCGTAGCCGAAGACGATCAGCGCAGCGCCCGCCCAGGCCCAGCCCGGACGGTCGGCATGGATGAACCAGGCCGCCCACAGCACCGCGGCGAGCAGCAGTCCGAGGGTCGTGAAGCGTTCCAGTCGCGCGAGCATGCGGGCGATGCTAGCAGCGCGCTCGATCAGGCGAGTTGCACGTCGCGTCCGGAGAGCCGCTGGGCGAGCCGGGTCGCGAGCATCGTCGCCAGGCCATAGACCGACAGCTGCGGGTTGGCGCCGATGCTGGTCGGGAACAGCGAGCCGTCGTGCACCGACAGGTTCGCCAGTTGCCAGTGGACGCCGTCGGGGCGCACGACACCCTGCGCCTCGCTGCCGGCCATCGGGCAGCCGCCCATCACGTGGGCACTGACCACGCGCGTCAGCAAGGGCTTCATCGGCAGCTCGTTGATGGCTTTCGAGGCACTGGCCCAGGTGGTGTACGGCGCAGCCATCTCGTGCACCGGGACGACGCTGCGGGCACCGGCGGCGAACTGGATCTCGGCCATGCTGAGGAAGGCGCGGCGCGCACCGTCCATCACGAAATCGTTCAGCGGGTAGTCGAGGACGGGCGTGCCGTCGTCGCGCAACGTGACGCTGCCGCCCGGAGATTGCGGATGGAAGCCGTCGCGCATCAGTGCCAGCAGGCTGTGTGTGCGCGGAAACTGCTGCAGCAACGCGGCCTGCGCCTGGCCGTAGCCCGACAGCGTCGAGGCGAAGATCACCGGGTGCAGCGGCGGGGCCTCGAGCTTGTAGCCGATGGGGCCATCCAGCGGCTGGGTCTGCAGGAAGTGGTCGGTGTACAGCGTCTGCGGTGCGCCATCCCAGCCCTGGACGGGCTCGGGGAAAGTCGCTGCGGAGATCACCACCGGATGCAGGAAGCTGCGCTTGCCGAGCAGCGCATGCGGATCGGGTGCCTTCGAGCGCATCAGCAGTGCCGGCGAATTGATCGCGCCGCCGGCGACGACGTAGTGCCCGGCGACGATGCGCGTCGGCGCGGCGCCGGTTGGCGTGCTGTTGCCCGAGACGGGCACGCAGAGCAGGGTGTCGACGCGGTCATCGCGAAGCTCCAGCCGCTCGGCCCGTGTCGCGACGAGCAGCGTGGCGCCGGCATCGAGCGCGGCCGGCAACGTGGTGACCAGCATCGATTGCTTGGCGTTGGTCGGGCAGCCCATGCCGCAGGAGCCGAGGTTCCAGCAGCCCTTGACGTTGCGATGGATGGCGGCGGCCGGGATGCCGAGCTTGGCCGCGCCGGTGCGCAGCAGCTCGTTGTTCTGGTTCGGTGGGGTCAACCAGGGACCGATGCTGAGGCGGCGCTCGGCTTGGGCGAACCAGGGCGCCATCGCCGCCTCGCTCATGTCGGGCAGACCGAAGTGTTGCTGCCAGTGGGCGAGCGTGTCGCCGGGCGTGCGGAACGAGCTTGTCCAGTTCACCGTCGTCGACCCGCCCACGCAACGGCCCTGCAGGATGTTGATCGCCTTGTCGGCGGTCTTGCGGGCGGCGCTTTCCTGGTACAGGGTCGGGTAGGCCTCGCTCTCGCGCTGGCGGAAATCGCTGCTGCTCTTCAGCGGCCCTTCTTCGACGATCACGACCTGCAGGCCGGCCTTCGTCAGCAGTTCTGCCGTGATGCCGGCACCGGCGCCGCTGCCGATGATGGCAACGTCGCAGGTGATCGTGGCGGGGCTCGCGCGATGCGGTCCGCCGAAGACGCGCCAACCGCGCTGCAGCCCTTCGGCGATCGGATCGGGGATGCTGCTCATCGGATGTCGCGCGGGCCGGGGTAGCCCAGCATCGGCCACGTGGAGGCGTCTGCAAACCACGCGCCGTTGGTGATGTCGCGCAGCGCGTGGTAGACCTGCTGGCGGGCCGCGATGCGCGACGTTCGCATGTCTTGCAGTGCAACCTGGACCTCGGACGCGCTCGCCGTCGCCCACGGGGCGGACAGGCCGGCCAATGCTCGCCGGCCTGCGGCGGTCGTCAGGATGCTGATCAGCTGCGACAGTTCGCGCTGGGTGGCGGGTGCGAAACCCTCGATCGTGGCCGCCACCCGCTCGAGGTGGGCATCGAGAGCGGTTCGTCCTGCCTCACCACCGGGCAGGATGCCGTCGAGGACCGCGCGTGCAACTGCCGCGAAAAGATCGCGGCCCTCGACGCCCAGGCGGCCGTCGTGCAAGCCGGGTTGGATGCGCGAGAGCCCGAATCCGGCCAGGCCGAGAGCGACGGAGGCGACGGCGCCGAGTTGGAGGAGAGTGCGTCTTTGCATGGGCTGCTTGAATGCGCGCCGAGTGTTGCATCATTCGCAGGCCGCTCCGTAGAGGTGCGGGACTAGGGCAGCCCCTCGTTAACCCGGAACGACCCGACACCGCGCACCATGGCAAGCCAGGGCCAGAACATTCTTCAGCACCTTTCTGCCGTGCAGGTGGAACGCGAGTTGCGGGCCGCCGACAAGGCGCTGCTCGCACGGATCACGGCCATGAAGACCTATCAACAGAAGCGCTTCGCGCGCACCTATGCCGATCTGCTCTCGTCGCGTCGGTACCGGGATGTCGCGCAGTTCTTCCTGGACGAGTTGTACGGGCCGCGCGACTTCGCCGAGCGCGACGCGCAGTTCGCGCGTGTCGTGCCTGCGCTCACGCGGCTGTTCCCGAGCGACGTGCTTGTCACGGTGGAGTCGCTGGCTGCCTTGCACGCACTGTCAGAGTCGCTGGACAGCGCGATGGGCCAGCAACTGCGCCACGCGGACGTCGACGCCACGACGTACCTGGCGGCATGGCAGGCCTGCGGCCGGCGGCCCGACCGAGAGCGGCAGATCGCGTTGACCGTGGCGATCGGTCGATCGCTCGACGTGCTGACGCGACGGCTGCTGTTGCGGCAAAGCCTGCGGATGATGCGTGTGCCTGCCCGCGCCGCCGGCCTGGCATCGCTGCAATCCTTCCTCGAAGCCGGCTTCGACACCTTTCACGCGATGGGTGGCGCGGCGGAGTTCCTGCAGACGGTGCAGTCGCGCGAGTCGGTGCTGATGGGAGCGCTGTTCGACGAGGCTGCTGTCACGCGCGGGACAGCGGCGCACGAGTCCGCGTTAGGACAACTACCGTAGCTGCGGCTGCTCGCTGGCCCGCACCATGCAGCCTCCATCCTGCACACGGACGCTTCATCGATGCACAGACCTTGGCTGAACCACTATCCCCCTGGCGTCCCCGCGGAAGTGGACAGCACGCAGTACCGCTCGCTGGTCGAGCTGCTGGAGGAATCATTCAGGCGCTTCGCGTCGCGCGACGCGGCGGTGTGCATGGAGCGGCGCTTGAAGTTTCGCGACATCGACGAGATGTCGGCGGCGCTGGCGGCCTGGCTGCAATCGAAAGGGCTGGCCCAAGGCGCGCGCGTGGCGCTGATGATGCCCAACGTGCTGCAATATCCGGTCGCCATCGCGGCCGTGCTGCGCGCGGGGCTCACGGTGGTGAATGTCAATCCGCTCTACACGGCGCGCGAACTCGAGTATCAATTGAACGACTCAGGTGCCGAAGCGATCATCGTGCTGGAGAATTTCGCGCACACGCTGGAGCAGGTGATGGCGCGCACGGCGATCCGGCACGTCGTGCTGGCGTCGATGGGGGACCTGCTCGGTTTTGCCAAGGGGCAGCTGGTCAACTTCGTCGTGCGGCACGTGCGCAAGATGGTGCCGGAGTTCACGTTGTCGGCACCAGCGGGAGGCTCGGTGACGCGCTTCAACATGGCACTCGCCGACGGCTCCAGGATGACGATGCGGCGGGCCGACGTCGGCCCACAGGACATCGCCTTCCTGCAGTACACCGGCGGGACGACGGGTGTGTCGAAGGGCGCGGTGCTGCTGCACAGCAATGTGGTTGCCAACATCCTGCAGTCCGAGGCGTGGTTCCGGCCGATGCTGGACAAGGTGGGCGAGCGCCAGGTCATCACGGTTTGCGCACTCCCGCTGTACCACATCTACGCGCTGACGGCCTGCTACATGCTGGGTGCGCGGCTGGGCATGCTGAATGTGCTGATTCCGAACCCCCGCGACATCCCCGGCTTCATCAAGGTGCTGCAGCGGCAGCGCGTGAACATGTTCCCGGCGGTCAACACCTTGTTCAACGCGCTGGCCAATGACGCGGATTTTCGGCGGCTCGATTTCTCGGAGCTCGTGATCTCGAACGGGGGCGGCATGGCGGTGCAGCGTGCAACGGCGGAGCAGTGGCTGAAGATCACGGGCTGCCCGGTCGTCGAGGGCTACGGCCTGTCCGAGACCTCGCCGGTGGCAACGATCAATCGCTTCGACGAGACGGAGTTCACCGGCTCGATCGGCCTGCCGGTTTCCTCGACGGAGATCGCGATCCGCGACGACAGCGGCGCGGACGTGGCTGCCGGCCTGCCAGGCGAGATCTGCATCCGTGGGCCGCAGGTGATGGCAGGCTATTGGAATCGACCGGACGAGACCCGCCTGGTCATGACAGAAGATGRATTCTTTCGGTCGGGCGACATCGGTGTGATGGATGAGCGCGGCTACATCACCATCGTCGATCGCAAGAAGGACATGATCCTCGTGTCGGGCTTCAACGTGTACCCGAACGAGATCGAGCAGGTGGTGAGCCTGCATCCGGGCGTGCTCGAGTGCGCTGCTGTGGGCGTTGCCGATCCGAAGTCGGGCGAGGCTGTGAAGCTGTTCGTCGTGAAGCGGGATTCGGCGCTGGCGGAGGACGACCTGGCTGCATATTGCAGGGAAAACTTCACAGCCTACAAGCGGCCTCGGTACATCGAGTTTCGGGATGAGTTGCCGAAGACCAACGTCGGCAAGATTCTCCGTCGTGAGCTGAGAAGCAGCTGACAGGATCGGCAGCCCCAAAAGCAAAACCCCCGTCACCTTGGGAGGCGACGGGGGTTGGCTATTAATAGCCTGACGATGTCCTACTTTCACACGGGAACCCGCACTATCATCGGCGCTGAGGCGTTTCACTGTCCTGTTCGGGATGGGAAGGAGTGGGACCACCTCGCTATGGTCATCAGGCTTAACTTGTTGCTGCCGAGCATCCTTTGGGGG
>NZ_JBFUEB010000036.1:0-52760 GCF_056404395.1 Rhizobacter sp. P2_D12
CGCCAGGACACGGCCCGGCGCGTCGCGGCCGGCGGCGCCGCGCATGCGGCCTCGCCGGACGTGCGCCGCACGCCCTACCTCTCCGAAGAAAAGCGCATCGCCGCGCAACGCATCGCGCACGACCTGCGCGAACGCATCGGCACGCTGCAGCGCCTCGGCCTCGGCTACCTGTCGCTCGAGCGCAGCACGCCGACGCTGTCGCCCGGCGAGCTGCAGCGGCTGCGCCTGGCCACGCAGATCCGCTCCAACCTGTTCGGTGTCGTCTACGTGCTCGACGAGCCGTCGGCCGGCTTGCATCCCGCCGACGGCGAAGCACTGCTCGACGCGCTCGACCAGCTCAAGCGCGCTGGCAACTCGCTGTTCGTCGTCGAGCACGACCTGGAGATGATGCGGCGCGCCGACTGGCTGGTCGACGTCGGCCCCGAGGCCGGCGAGCGCGGCGGCCAGGTGCTGTACAGCGGCCCGCCGGACGGATTGCGCCGGATCGGCGCCTCGCAGACCGCGCGCCACCTGTTCGCCACCGCGCCGGCCTCGCCGCGCCAGCCGCGCCCACCGGCCGGCTGGCTCGAACTGCGCGGCATCACGCGCAACAACCTGAAGGACGTCGACGTGCGCTTTCCGCTCGGCGCCTTCACCGCGGTGAGCGGCGTCTCGGGCTCCGGCAAGTCGAGCCTGGTCAGCCAGGCGCTGGTCGAGCTGGTGGCCGCGCAGCTGGGCCACGAACCCGAGCGCGACGAGGACGACGGCGACGCGCTGCAGGCCGGGGCCGACGCGCCGACCGCCGGCCGGCTGCACGCCGGCATGGACGCGATCAAGCGGCTGGTGCGCGTCGACCAGAAGCCGATCGGCCGCACGCCGCGCTCCAACCTCGCCACCTACACCGGCCTGTTCGACGCGGTGCGCAAGCTGTTCGCGGCGACGCCCGCGGCACGCAGCCGCCGCTACGATGCCGGCCGCTTCTCGTTCAACATCGCCAGGGGCCGCTGCGACACCTGCGAAGGCGAAGGCTTCGTCAGCGTCGAGCTGCTGTTCATGCCCAGCGTCTACGCGCCCTGCCCCACCTGCCACGGCGCGCGCTACAACGAGGCCACGCTGAAGGTGACCTGGAACGGCCGCAGCATCGCCGACGTGCTGCGCCTGACGGTCGACGAGGCCTGCGAGGTGTTCGCCGCCGAACCCGCGGTGGCCAAGCCGCTGGCGTTGCTGCGGGCGATCGGCCTGGGCTACCTGCGCCTGGGCCAGCCGGCCACCGAGCTGTCGGGCGGCGAGGCGCAGCGCATCAAGCTCGCGACCGAACTGCAGCGCATGCAGCGCGGCGACACGCTGTACGTGCTGGACGAACCCACCACCGGCCTGCACCCCGCCGACGTCGACAAGCTGATGGCGCAGTTGCAAGGCCTGGTGGACGCCGGCAACACGGTGATCGTGGTCGAGCACGAGATGCGCGTGGTGGCCGCGAGCGACTGGGTCATCGACGTCGGGCCCGGGGCCGGCGAGCAAGGCGGGCGCATCATCGCGAGCGGCACGCCGCAGGCCGTCGCCGCAGCGGCCGGAAGCCGCACCGCCCCCTACCTCGCGAAGCTGCTCACTCCGGCAGCAGCCGGTATCCCACGCCCGTCTCGGTGAGGATGTGCTTCGGCTGCGCCGAGTCGTCCTCCAGCTTCTGCCGCAGGTTGCCCATGTAGACCCGCAGGTAGTGCGTGCTCTGCGAATGGCTCGGCCCCCACACCGCACGCAGCAGGTGCGGGTGCGTCATCACGCGGCCGGCGTTCTCGATCAGCACGCCCAGCAGCCGGTACTCGATCGGCGTCAGGTGCACCTCGGTGCCGGCCTTGCGCACGATGCGCGCCGCCAGGTCGACGTCGACGTCGCCGAAGCGGAACACCGCATCCGGCGTCGCCCGACCGGCGCGCACGCGGCGCAGGTTGGCGCGCGTGCGCGCCAGCAACTCGGCCACGCCGAAGGGCTTGGTGATGTAGTCGTCGGCACCGGCATCCAGCGCCGCCACCTTCTCGGCCTCCTGCGTGCGCGCCGACAGCACGATGATCGGCACGCCCGACCAGGTGCGCACCTGGCGGATGAAGTCCACGCCGTCGCCGTCGGGCAGGCCGAGGTCGGCGATCACCAGGTCGGGCCGCCGCGTGCCGGCCTCGACCTGGCCCTGCTTCACCGTACCGGCCTCGAACACCTGCCAGCCCTCGGCCTCCAGCGCACTGCGCACGAACTGCAGGATCTCGCGCTCGTCCTCGAGCACCAGGGCGATCGGCGTGGGCATGGACATCAGGGCTCCGTGTGCGGAATGGCGGCCGGCACGTCATCGGCCAGGTCGAGCGCCGGCGGCGTGCCCAGCGGCAGGCTGAACGTGAAGGTGGCGCCGTGCGGCTGCGTGGCGCGCACCCAGATGCGCCCGCGGTGCGCCTCGACGATGGCCCGGCAGATCGCGAGGCCGAGGCCGACGCCGGGGGTCGACGATTCGGCATGGCCGCGCGTGAACTTCTCGAAGATGGCGTCTTCCTGGCCCGCGGGCACACCCGGCCCGTGGTCGCGCACGCTGACCAGCAGCTGCCCATCGGCCGCGCGGGCGAGAAGCTCGACCGGCGCATCCGGCGGCGTGTACTTGCCGGCGTTCTCGAGCAGGTTGACCAGCACCCGCTCGATCAGCACCGCATCGCATTCGACCAGCGCCACGCCGGGTTCGATGCGGATCGCGAGCGGTCGCTGGCCGATCGATCCCTGCGCCGCCTTCACCGCGCCGCCGAGGATCTCCTCGACCGACTGCCATTCGATGCGCAGCCGGATCTCGCCGCTCTGGATGCGCGCCATGTCGAGCAGGTTGGTCACCATGTCAGCCATGCGCATCGACCGGTCGGCCATGCCGGCCGCCATCTCGCGCTGCCGCCCGCTCAGCGGCGGCTGGCTGGCCGCCAGCATCTCGGCCGTGCCGACCAGCGCCGCCAGCGGCGTGCGCAGGTCGTGCGACAGCGCGGCGAGCAGCGAGTTGCGCAGCCGCTCGGATTCCATCTGCACCGTCGCGTTCTGCGCCACCTCGACGTAGTGCACGCGCTCCAGCGCCATCGCGGTCAGCGCGGCGAAGGTCTCCAGCTGCTGGCGCTGTTCGGGGATCAGCAGGAAGCGCGGCTCCTGCGGCTGCACCGCCAGCACGCCGCGCGAACGCATCGTCGCCTTCAGCGGCAGGTACAGCCAGGCGCTGCCGGCCAGCGTGTCGGTGCCCAGGCCGGCGGCCTGGCCGTGGTCCAGCGTCCATTGCGCGGTGCCCAGGTCCAGGCCCGCGGCGTCGCCGGCCGGCGGCTGCAGGCGCTCGTCCAGGCCGAGCACGTAGACCGCCACCTGGGCGCGGAACTCGCGGCCGATCACCGCCTGCGCCACCTCCACCGCGTGCGCGTGCGTCAGCGTGTTCGACAGGTCGCGCGCCGCCTCGAACAGCGCGCGCGAGCGCGCCTCGCGGTGCGTCGCCACGCGCGCCTGGAAGCGCAGGCCGGCCGTCAGCTGGCCGGTGACCAGGCCGACGATCAGCATCACCGCGAAGGTCAGCAGGTATTGCACATCGGAGACGGCAAACGACAGCCGCGGCACGACGAAGAAGAAGTCGAAGGCCGCGACGTTGACGAAGGCCGCCAGCACCGCCGGCCCGCGCCCCAGCCACACGGCGATGCACACCACCGACAGCAGGAACACCATCACGATGTTCGCGAGGTCGAAATACGGCACCAGCAGGTGGGTCAGCACGGTGGTCGCGGCGCAGGCCGCGGCAGCCAGCGCGTAGCGGCGCAGCGGCATGGCGATGCCGTCCTGCGGCTCGGCGGCGGAGCCACGCGCTGCCGGCGCGGCGCGCGCGCGTTGCGCCCGGCCGACCTCGATGCGGTCGACGTCGGGCGCCAGCCGCGCGATCGCATCGCCGAGCCGGCGACGCGGCCACCACGGCGACGCGTCGGCACGCCCCAGCACCAGCTTCGACAGGTTGTTCTCGCGCGCATGCGCCACCAGCGCCTGCGCGACGTCCTGGCCCGACAGCACCGCGCTGCGCGCCCCCAGGTCCTGCGCCAGCTTGACCGCCTGCAGGATGCCGTCGCGCCGCGCCACCGGCAGCCGCTGCAGCGCCGGCGTCTCGACATACACCGCATGCCAGGTCACCGCCAGCTGCTGCGCCAGCCGCGCGGTGCTGCGCACCACGTGCTCGGCCCCCTCGTGCGGGCCGATGCAGCACAGCAGCGCCCCCTCGGTCTTCCACACCTGCGCGATCGCGCGGTCGCTGCGGTAGGCCTGCACGTCGTCCTCGACGCGATCGGCCGTGCGCCGCAGCGCCAGCTCGCGCAGCGCCATCAGGTTGCCCTTGCGGAAGAAGTTCTTCGCCGCCCGCTCGGCCTGCGCCGGCAGGTACACCTTGCCGGCCTGCAGGCGGTCGATCAGCTCGTCGGCCGGCGTGTCGACCATCACCACCTCGTCCGCCCGGTCGAAGAAGGTGTCGGGCAGCGTCTCGTGCACCACGATGCCGGTGATGCCGCCGACCACGTCGTTCAGGCTCTCCAGGTGCTGCACGTTCAGCGTGCTGTAGACGTCGATGCCGGCGGCCAGCAGCTCCTCGACGTCCTGCCAGCGCTTCGGGTGGCGCGAGCCGGCCACGTTGGAATGCGCCAGTTCGTCGACCAGCACCAGCCCGGGCCGGCGCGCGAGCGCGCCGTCGAGGTCGAACTCGGCCAGGCGCCGGCCGCGGTACTCGATCTGCCGGGCCGGCAGCAGCGGCAGGCCTTCGAGCAGCGCCGCGGTCTCGCTGCGGCCGTGCGTCTCGACCACGCCGGCCACGACGTCCACGCCCTCGGCCAGCAGCTTGCGCGCAGCCACCAGCATCGCGTACGTCTTGCCGACGCCGGCCGACGAGCCGAAGTAGATGCGCAGCCGGCCGCGGCCCTCGCGCTGCGCGTCGGCGCGGATCTGCGCCAGCAAGGCGTCGGGGTCGGGGCGCTGGTCGTCAGTCATCGTGAAATGCCATTGTCACCGTCCGAAAGCCTAGGGTCCGGCGCATCAAATCGGTATAGAGATTCGGCGAACCCAGGAACACCCTGCCCGGAATTTAGGCGTTTACTAAACAACGACGGGTTTCTACACTGCGGCGACCGTGGCCTCCACTTCCTCCTCCGCCGCTTCAACCACCGCTGCCGATGGCTGCCGCCGCCTGCACTGGGCGCACGGCGAGGCCGAGTTGCATGCCTTCGGCGGCATGTTGGCGCCGGTGGTGTTCCGTGCCGCAGGCCACGCGGATTTCTCGCCGATGCAGGTGGCGCCCTGGGCCGACGACCCCGCCGCCCATCGCCAATGGCCCGGCCTGCTGGGGCACCTGCGCGGCGAGTGGCCCTGCGTGCCGTTCGGTCGCTGTGACCGGCCGGCTGGCTTGCCGGGCGGCTGGCAGGCGCTCGAGCCGGCCGACGGCTGGGGCCACGGCTACGCGTCCCACCACCGCTGGGAATGGCAGCCGGCCGACCCGCTCGCGCTCGCGCTGCGGATCGACCTGCCGCCGGACCAGCCGGTGCAGCGCCTGACCCGCAGCGTGCGCGCCGTCGCCGATGCGCCTGCGCTGGAGATCGAGCTGCGGATCGACGCCCGCCGGCCCTGCACGCTGCCGGTCGCGCTGCACCCGACGCTGCGGCTCGACCTCGGCCGGATGCAGCTCGACGCTCCGCACGACGGCCCCGCCTTCAGCTACCCGGTGCCGGCCGAGCCCGGCCGCTCGCGGCTCGCGCCGGATGCCCGCTTCGACCACTTGGCCGCCGCGCCGCTGGCCGGGGGCGGCAGCGGCGATTTCACGCGCTACCCGCAGCCGGCCGACGCTGAAGACCTGCTGCAGCTGACCGACCTGCGCGGCCCCGTCACCGCCCGTTTCGACGACGCCGGCTGGGCCCTGGCGCTGGACTGGGACCGCACGCTGCTGCCCGACCTGATGCTGTGGATCAGCCACCGCGGCCGCCTTGCGCCGCCATGGAACGGCCGGCACCTGGCGCTGGGCCTGGAACCGATGAACGGCGCCTGGGACCTGGGCCGCGTCGGCCAGCCGCCGGCCGGCCACCCGCTGGCGCAGCGCCGCGGCCTCGTCCTGGCGCCCGGCCAGCCGGCCGCGATCCGCTACCGGCTGGCCGCGCAGCCGCTGGAGGCCCCGGAGTGAGCAGCGGCGTGACGATCCGCGACATCGCCGAGGCGGCCGGCGTCTCGATCGGCACCGTCTCGCGTGCGCTGAAGAACCAGCGCGGCCTGTCCGACGACACACGGCGCCAGGTGCGCGAGGTCGCGCGCAGCCTGGGCTACGACGCCGGGCGGCTGCGATCGGCCAAGGCACGCCGGCTGGTCTTCATGGTGCACCGCCACCACAGCAGCTTCTCGCAGAACCCGTTCTTCTCGCAGGTGATGCACGGCGTCGAGGAGGCCTGCCGCGAGTTCGGCGTGGTGCCGACGGTGCTCAGCGCCGGCCCGGCCGATCCGGTGCGCCAGCTGCTGCGCCTGCACGAGCCGGACGCACTGATGGCCGCCGGCTATTTCGAGGCCGAGGTGGTGGAGCTGCTGCGCGCGATGGACCTGCCGCTGGCCCTGGTCGACTTCTGGATGCCCGGCTGCCGCGCGGTGAACCCCGACAACGCCCAGGGCGGCTACCTGGCGACGAGCCACCTGCTGCGGCTGGGCTACCGGCGCGTCGCCTACCTGGCCGGATCGCTGGCGCACTTCAGCATCCGCGAGCGCGAGCGCGGCTACCGGCGCGCGCTGTTCGAGGGCGGCGTGCTGGCCGACCCCGACCTGGAGGTGGTCTCGCCGCCGGGCCTGGACACCTCGGCCGGCGCCGAGGCCGCGATGCGCGAACTGCTGAAGCTGCGCCCGCGCCCGGACGCCGTGTTCGCCTACAACGACATGGCGGCGCTGGCCGCGATCCGCGTCTGCCAGGCGGCGGGGCTGCGGGTGCCGCAGGACATCGCCTTCGTCGGCTTCGACGACATCGCCGCCGCCGGCTACGGCGCGGTCGGGCTGACGACGATGCGCGTCGACAAGGAGGCGCTCGGCCGCACCGGCGTCGAGATGGTGATGCAGGGGGACGCGATGCCGCAGGACATCGTGCAGCCGGTCGAGCTGGTGGTGCGCGAAAGCTGCGGCGCGTAACCCAGGGACGATCCCCGGATTGGCATCCGGTCTGCTAAACACGGTTTGTTTCGCTCATTGCGCTGACTCTTGCGCGGGAATCCCCCGTCCGACGGCCGAACCCTGCCACTTATCCTGGAAGGCGTGACCTCGCCGTCACCAACACACAAGCAGGAGACAAACCCATGACCCAACGTCATCTCAAGACCCTGATCGTCGCCGCCTGCGGGCTGGCGCTGAGCAGCCTGGCCGCCGCGCAGCAGAGCGTGGAGGTGCTGCACTGGTGGACCTCGGGCGGCGAGGCCGCCGCGCTGAACGTGCTGAAGGGCAACCTCGAGAAGCAGGGCGTCAAGTGGAACGACATGCCGGTGGCCGGCGGCGGTGGCGAAGCCGCGATGACCGCGGTGCGCGCCCGCGTGACGGCCGGCAACCCGCCCACCGCCGTGCAGCTGCTCGGCTTCGACATCCAGGACTGGGCCAAGCAGGGCGTGCTGGCCGACCTGAACGCCGTCGCCGCGAAGGAGAACTGGGACAAGGTCGTGCCGGGCGCACTGCAGGCCTTCTCCAAGTACGACGGCAAGTGGATCGCCGCGCCGGTGAACGTGCACTCGACCAACTGGGTCTGGGCCAACAAGGCGGTGCTCGACAAGGCCGGCGTCACGACGCTGCCGACCAGCTTCGACGAGTTCATCGCCGCCGCCGAGAAGGTGCAGAAGGCCGGCTTCATCGCCCTCGCCCACGGCGGCCAGCCGTGGCAGGACGCGACGCTGTTCGACAGCGTCGTGCTCACCACCGGCGGCATCGACTTCTACAAGAAGGTGTTCATCCAGAAGGACAAGGCGGCGCTGGGCTCGCCGACCATGCTGAAGGCCTTCGACCGCATGGGCCAGCTGCGCAAGCTGGTCGACAAGGACTTCTCCAACCGCGACTGGAACCTCGCCTCGGCGATGGTGATCAGCGGCAAGGCCGGCTTCCAGATGATGGGCGACTGGGCCAAGGGCGAGTTCGTCAGCGCGAAGAAGAAGCCGGGGGTCGACTTCCTGTGCATGCGCTTCCCGGGCACGCAGGGCATGGTGTCGTTCAACTCCGACCAGTTCGCGATGTTCAAGGTGGGCGCCGACAAGTCGGCCGCGCAGGCCAAGATGGCCAGCGCCGTGATGGACCCGGTGTTCCAGTCGGCCTTCAACGTCGTCAAGGGCTCGGTGCCGGCCCGCACCGACGTGCCCGACACCGCGTTCGACGACTGCGGCAAGAAGGGCATCAAGGACCTGGCCGAAGCCAGCGGCAAGGGCGCGCTGGTGGGCTCGATGGCGCACGGGCACGCGGTGCCGGCCGGCATCAAGAACGCGTTCTACGACGTGATCACGCGCCACTTCAACGGGCAGATCGACAGCAAGACGGCCGTCAAGGAAATGGTCGCCGCCGTCGACAACTGACCTGCTGAATCGCCGATGAGAGCCCCGCTGGTCGCCAAGGCCGTCCTGTCGCCGAGCATCCTGCTGATCGGCGTCTGCGTCTACGGCTACATCGCGTTCACGGCCTGGCTGTCATTCACCGCATCGACGATGGTGCCGGTGATGACGCTGCACGGGCCCGAGGCCTACGTGCGGCTGGTGGGGCTGAACAACTGGGTGCTGTCGGTCAAGAACCTGGGCATCTTCGCGACGCTGTACATCGTCGGCTGCGGCGTGCTGGGCCTGGTGCTGGCGGTGCTGATCGACCAGAAGATCCGCGCCGAGGCGGCCTTCCGGTCGATCTTCCTGTACCCGATGGCCTTGTCCTTCATCGTCACCGGCACCGCGTGGAAGTGGCTGATGGACCCGGGCATCGGGCTGGAGCGCTCGATGCACGCGCTCGGCTGGAGCAGCTTCGCGTTCGGCTGGGTGAAGGACAGCGACCTGGCCATCTACTGCGTCGTCATCGCCGCGGTGTGGCAGACCTCGGGCTTCGTGATGGCGCTGTTCCTGGCCGGGCTGCGCGGCGTCGACACCGAGGTGGTCAACGCCGCGCGGCTGGACGGTGCACGCCCGTGGCGCATCTACCAGCGGGTGATCCTGCCGCAGCTGGGCGCGAGCTTCATCTCGGCCTTCGTGATCCTGGCCCACATGGCGATCAAGTCCTACGACCTGGTGATCGCGCTGACGAACGGCGGCCCCGGGCGGGCCAGCTGGTTGCCGTCGCTCTTCATGTACCAATACACCTTCACGCGCAACGAGATGGCGGTGGGCGCGGCCAGCGCGGTGCTGATGCTGATCGCGATCGGCATCGTCGTGATCCCGCACATCCTGCGCGAGACGCGCCAGGGAGGCACGCATGGCTGAGCGCAGCCTGAAGACCGCCGTGTCGCGTGCCGTGCCGCGCGTCGTGCTGTACGGCGTGCTCGGCTACTTTGCGCTGCTGTTCCTGATGCCGCTGTACGTGATGCTGGTCAATTCGGTCAAGCCGCTGGACGAGATCCGCAGCGGCGACCTGATGGCCTGGCCGCAGGCCTTCACGCTGCAGCCGTGGAACGACGCCTGGAGCCTGGCCCAGATCGGCGTGCAGGCCACCGGCCTGAAGCCGTACTTCGTCAACAGCTTCCTGATGACCGTGCCGGCGGTGCTGGTCTCCACCGGCATCGGCGCCTTCAACGGCTACGTGCTGACGCAGTTCCGCTTCCGCGGCGCGCACGTGGTGTTCGCGGCGCTGATGTTCTCGGTCTTCATCCCGTTCCAGATCGTGCTGATCCCCATGGCGCGCACGCTCGGGCTGCTGCACCTGGCCGGCAGCGTGCCGGGGCTGGTGCTGGTGCACGTGGTGTATGGCATCGGCTTCACCACCCTCTTCTTCCGCAACTACTACGCTGCCTTCCCGCCCGAGCTGGTGCGCTCGGCGCGCATGGACGGGGCACGCTTCTTCCGGCTGTTCTTCCGGTTGCTGCTGCCCAACAGCGTGCCCATCATCGTCGTCTCGATCATCTGGCAGTTCACCAACGTCTGGAACGACTTCCTGTTCGGTGCCTCGTTCAGCGACTACAGCAGCTTCCCGATCACGGTGGCGCTGAACAACCTGGTGAACTCGAGCACCGGCGTGAAGGAATACAACGTGCACTTCGCGGCGGCCTTCATCGCGGGCGCACCGACCTTGCTGGTCTACATCCTCTCCGGTCGCTACTTCGTCCGCGGCCTGATGGCCGGCTCCGTCAAAGGCTGACACCCAACATGGCAGACCTCGCCCTGCGCGGCATCCACAAGCTGTTCGGCAACACCCGCGTGCTGCACGAGATCGACATCCACCTGCCGGACGGCGAGTTCCTGGTGCTGGTCGGGCCCTCGGGTTGCGGCAAGAGCACGCTGATGAACCTGATCGCCGGCCTCGAGGAGCCGAGCGGCGGGCAGATCCTGCTGGGCGGACAGGACATCACCGGCGCCGGCCCGGCCGACCGCAACATCTCGATGGTGTTCCAGTCGTACGCGCTGTACCCGAACATGACCGTGGCGGCCAACATCGCCTTCCCGCTCGAGATGCGCGGCGTGCCGCAGGCCGAGCGCGACAAGACGGTGCAGGAGGTGGCCGCGATGCTGCAGATCGACCACCTGCTGACGCGCCGCCCGCGCCAGCTGTCGGGCGGGCAGCGCCAGCGCGTCGCGATCGGCCGTGCGCTGGCACGGCACCCGCAGCTGTTCCTGTTCGACGAGCCGCTGTCCAACCTGGACGCGAAGCTGCGCGTGGACATGYGTGCCGAGATCAAGCGCCTGCACATGCGCACCGGCGTGACGACGATCTACGTGACGCACGACCAGGTCGAGGCGATGACGCTGGGCTCGCGCATCGCGGTGCTGGACGCCGGGCGCATCCAGCAGCTGGCGACGCCGCTGGACATCTACACCCGGCCGGCCAACCGCTTCGTCGCCGAGTTCATCGGCTCGCCGTCGATCAACATGTTCGATGCGGTGCGCGACGCATCGGGTGCCCTGCGGTTGACCGATGGCACGGCGATCGGCGAGCTGCGCGACGCCCCCACCGGCCCGCTGGTCGTCGGCGTGCGCCCGGAAGACCTGAGCCTGCGCGACGACGGCCAGCTGGCCGGCCGCATCGCGCTGGTCGAGCCGACCGGGCCGGAGACCTATGCGCTGGTCGACGTGGGCCAGCGCGAGATCACGGTGCGCATGAGCGGCCTGCCGAACGTGGCGCCGGGAGCCGCGGTGCGGGTGCACGTGCCGCCGCATGCGCTGCACGTCTTCACGGCCGACGGCAGCAAGCGCCTCAACTGACCCAGGAGGATCAGCCCATGGAAGCCTGGATGAACGATGTGCCCGCCGCGGTGCTCGAATCGCAACGGCACCTGCGCCGCGACGTGAAGGACCTGCCGGGCCGCTTTGCGCGCCTGGACGACGCGCTGCAGGCGGAGGTGAGCGCGATCCGGGCCGAGCAGGCGCAGGGCGGCGCGGTGCCCGAGATCCGCTATGCCGACCTGGCCGCCGGTGCGGTGACGCCGGCGCAGGTGGCGCACATCAAGCGCCGCGGCTGCGTCGTGATCCGCGGCGTGTTCGACCCCGACGTGGTCGGCGCGTGGAACGAAGCCATCGTGCGCTACATCGACGAGGTGCACTACCTGCAGCGCATGCCGCAGAAGGCCGGGCTGGACAAGTACTTCAGCGCGCTCGGCTCGAGCCGGCCGCAGATCTTCAGCCTGTACTGGTCGCGCCCGCAGATGCAGGCGCGGCAGCATCCGGACATGGCCGCCGCGCGCGCCTGGCTGAACCGGCTGTGGACCTTCGAGAAGAACGGCACGCGCTACTTCGACCCGGACCGCCAGTTCAACTACGCCGACCGCATCCGCCGCCGCGAGCCGGGCGATTCGACACTGGGGCTGTCGCCGCACTCCGACGGCGGCTCGGTCGAGCGCTGGTGCGAGCCGAGCTTCCGCCACGTCTACCGCGAGGTGTTCGACGGCGACCCGCTGGCCTTCGATCCGTTCGATGCCGAGGGCCGCACGACCACGCGCGAGATCCCGTCTCCGGCGGTGTGCTCGGCCTTCCGCACCTTCCAGGGCTGGACGGCGCTGACGCGCCAGGGCCCGGGCGATGGCACGCTGAAGCTGGTGCCGATCGCGAAGACCACGCCCTGGATGCTGCTGCGCGCGCTGCAGCCCGACGTGCCCGAGGGCGATCTGTGCGGCGCGCAGCCCGGCCGTGCGCTGGGTGCGTCGCCGCAGTGGCATACGGCCTTGCTGGAAGGGCTGGTGTCGATCCCGCGCGTGGAGCCGGGCGACACGGTGTGGTGGCACTCGGACGTGATCCATGCGGTTGAGGACCAGCATGCCGGCAAGGGCTACAGCAACGTGATCTACATCGGCGCGGCGCCGTGGTGCGACAAGAACGCCGCGTTCGCGCAGCGTCAGGCGGCCGCCTTCACCGAGGGCCGCAGCAGCCCTGACTTTGCGCCCGAGAACTATGAACTGGGCTTCGAGGGCCGCGCGCGGGAGGAGAATCTGAGCCCGCTCGGCCGCATGCAAATGGGGCTGCGGCCCTGGAACTGAGACCTTTCCCTTCCCTTCTCCATGTCTTCTTCGATCCCCACCACGCCCGATTTCCGCAGCCCTGCATTCCTGCTCGGCCACATCCGCCACACGCTGTCGTTCTACGACGGCCGCTGCCGCGACGACAGCGGCGGCTTCTTCCACTTCTTCAAGGACGACGGCAGCGTCTACGACCGGCGCACGCGCCACCTGGTCAGCAGCACGCGCTTCATCTTCACGCATGCGATGGCCTTCCGCCGCTTCGGCGAGGCGCGCTACCAGGACGGCGTGCGCCATGGGCTGCGCTTCCTGCAGCAGGCGCACCGGCAGCCGAACGGCGGCTATGCGTGGCAGCTGGACTGGGACGGGCAGAAGGCGACGCTGCAGGATCCGACCAACCATTGCTACGGGCTGGCCTTCGTGGTGCTCGCGCATGCGCATGCCGTGATGGCGGGCGTGGATGAGGCACGGGCCGGGCTGGAAGAGAGCTTCCAGCTGATGGAGCAGCGCTTCTGGGAGCCGGCGCATGGCCTGTATGCCGACGAGGCCGATGCGGCCTGGCAGGTGGGCAGCTACCGCGGGCAGAACGCCAACATGCACGGCTGCGAAGCGATGATGGCCGCCTTCGACGCGACGAAGGACCCGAAGTACCTGCAGCGCGCGCTGACGCTGGCCGAATCGATCACGCAGCGCCAGGCGGCGCTGGCCGTCACGCAGGACGGGCCGCTGGTGTGGGAGCACTACCAGCGCGACTGGTCGGTCGACTGGGACTACAACAAGGACGACAAGACAAATATCTTTCGGCCGTGGGGCTTCCAGACCGGGCACCTGACGGAGTGGACCAAGCTGCTGCTGCAGTTGGAGACGCACCTGCCGGCCGACCAGCGGCCGGCCTGGCTGCTGCCGACGGCGCAGCGCTTCTTCGACACCGCGATGCGGCGCGGCTGGGATGCCGCCAACGGCGGGTTGGTGTACGGCTTCGGGCCGGACGGGCAGGTCTGCGACGGCGACAAGTATTTCTGGGTGCAGGCCGAGAGCCTGGCCGCCGCCGCGCTGCTGGCGCTGCGCACCGGCGACGCGGCCTCCTGGGGCTGGTACGACAAGCTGTGGGGCTACAGCTGGGCGCACATGGTCGACCATCGGTACGGGGCCTGGTACCGCATCCTCACGCAGGACAACCGTTCGTACTCCGACGAGAAGAGCCCGGCGGGCAAGGTGGATTACCACACGATGGGGGCGTGCTACGACGTGCTGAGGGGCTTGAGGGCCTGAGGGTCCCTGCGCCGCTTCGGCTCGGCGCCCGAGCCGCTGGCGATGCACAGGCAGCTGATCGGATTGCGGATCTCGTGCGAAATGCCGCCCGCGAGGAAGAGCAGCGCGAACAGGATCTTCCTCACCTCAACCCCCGCTTGACGGCCGCTCGGCCAGCAAGGCCTGGATCTTCTTCTCCGTCTCCCCATAGCGCCCCTCGCCGAAGTGCGAGTAGACGATGCGCCCCTGCTTGTCGATCAGGTAGATGGCCGGCCAGTACTGGTTGTTGAAGGCGCGCCAGGTGCCATAGCTGTTGTCCTGCGCGACCGCGTGCTTGATCTGCAGCCGCTTGATCGCCTCCTGCACGTTGGCGGTCGACTTCTCGTACGCGAACTCCGGCGTGTGCACGCCAACCACCACCAGCCCCTGGTCCTTGTACTTCTCGTGCCATTCCTTCACATACGGCAGGTGGTTCAGGCAGTTGATGCAGGTGTAGGTCCAGAAGTCGACCAGCACCACCTTGTCGCGCAGCTCGGAGAGCTTCAGCGGCTGCGAGTTGAGCCACTTGTCGATGTTCTGGAACTCGGGTGCGGCGCGCACGTCGCCGGCCGGCGTGTCGCCACCGCGCGGCGGCGTCGCGAACGACAGGGCGGCCACCGAGGCCACGACGGCGACGGCGAAGGGAAGCGCGATGGATCGGATGCTCATGCTGTTCAAGGCCTCGGGAGAATGGCGTTCCGGTGTGGAACGGGCGCATTCTTGGCCCGGCCTGCAAGGATCAGCCCGCCTTTCGTATGCCCGTGTATCGGCCACGGGAACGCCACACACTACATTTCATGCGGTCGCTTCGATGACCTCGGGCGGCCAGTGTCGAGAATTCAACAGGGACGGACATGGATCAAAAGAAGATTCGCATGCAGGTCGAGCGCATCCTCGACGAGAACACCGAACGGACGCTCAGCATCATTGTCCAGGGACGCACGGCCGGTTTGCGCGAAGCGATCACCCGGGCCGCGAGCATCGCGGTCGCCCGGCGTTCGATCACCAATGCAGCCGACCTGCTGCCGCCGCCTCACAAGAGGCAGGCGTCCCGGCACAGGCCATCCGGGCAGGCGACTGCGGCAGACGTCCGACGGTTGAGGCACAAGGGCACGGCCGCCATCCAACCGTTGGAGCAGGCAGGCTTTGTCCTGTCGAGCAAGCTCGCCCGAAGATCGGACGATCGGGGAAGGATGAGGCCGCTGCTCCTTTCCGGCGCGGCGGCGATGGAGATCGACCGGGATGACCTGGCGAACCTACCGGCGCAGTTGCCCCAGGCGCTGGCGGTCTTCTCGAATCGGCGCGTGCCGCTACCGCCTCACCTGAGGGCCAAGTCCGTCTCCGACGATGTCAGTGGTCGCAGCACTCACGCGTGGGGTGTCGAGTCTTGCGGCGCCCTGGCGGCCTGGGGCGCCTTCGATGCGAGGGGACAAGGCGTCAAGGTGGCCGTGCTGGACACGGGCGTCGAGGCCACCCATCCCGATCTCGTGGGCAAGGTGGCGAAGTTCGCCGAGTTCGATGCCAAGGGGCGCATCGTGACCGAAGGCGTCAAGCACGCCTGGGACGCGGACGGTCACGGCACCCATGTGTGCGGCACCATCGCCGGCGGCAGGGCCAGCGGGCGTTGGATCGGCGTGGCACCGCAGAGTCGATTGCTGGTGGCCAAGGTGCTCGGCAAATCCGGCGGCACGGACGAGCAGATCCTGCGCGGCATGGAATGGGCTGTCGACAACGGAGCCGAAGTCATCAACATGAGCCTGGGCGGCTTGTCGTTCGAGCCGGACGTGCTGGACACCTACACCTCGACCATCATTGCTGCTCGACAAGCAGGCATTCCGGTCATCGCCGCGATCGGCAACGACGGCGCACAGACCAGCGGCTCGCCGGGGAACGACTTCTTCGCCTTGGCTGTGGGAGCGATGGATGTCCACGACCGTGTTGCGGCCTTCAGCGCAGGTCGTACCCAGGTGGTCACCGACTCCGACTCGATCCCGAACAAGGATCTGCCGCTGGTCTACGCCAAGCCGGACCTGGCAGCACCTGGCGTCCAGGTGTATTCATGCATCGGCAAGTCTCGATGGGAATACCTGAGCGGCACGTCGATGGCGTCGCCGCACGTGGCCGGTGCGATCGCACTGCTCCTGAGTCGCAACACTGCCGCCAGGAAAGAAGCCGCCGCACTCTTGAACCTGAGCGGCTGGGAGCGTGCGGATGCCCTCCTGCAATTGCTGGTGGGCAGCGTGGTCGACCGCGGAGAAAATGGCCAGGATCACCGTTTCGGGCACGGAAAGCTGTGCGCCCTGCGGGCCTATTCCCAGGCTGTCGCGCTGGGCTACCTGCCTGGGGGTTGAACGAGCACCCATTGACGGATAATCTGCACGCCATGGCGACCTCGGCACACAAGTCTCTCAAAGGCAAGGACTTGCTCGAATTCACGAGCAAGCCGGACAGTGCCCGCACGTCGGTGATCATCGAGGCCCGGCGGCCGCCGTTGGGTTCTTGGGCCGTCCAGGCCGGCAAGCGCACCGTGGTCCCCGCCAAGCCGGCTGCATCCAAGCCTCGCGCTCAGTCCAAGCCGCAAATGAGCGAAGTCGAGACGGTGCTGAAGCGCATGGGGCTGACGGACAAGGCGAGACGCAACGACTTGGCTGGATCGTTCGTGGTGGAGGTGACGCCCCAACAGCTTGTCGAGTTGGCGGATTCGCCATCCGTTCAAGCCATCCGCCCCAACCGCTTTCACCGCCGGGTCGCCGCCTGAGGCCCCCCGGCAGTCACCCACGGCACAAGCACGCAGCCTGCGCTCCAGCCTCTCAGCGCACGGGTCCCGGCTTCTCGTTCGCCGCCTCGATCGTCCGCCGGCGCATCGGCGCAAGAACCAGCTTGGCGACGATGCCCGAACCGATCGAGACCGCGGCAGCCACCAGGAATACGCGCTCCCAGTGGCCGCCCGCGGCGAGTGCCGTGCCCAGCGGCACGAACAGGGACGCGGTGCCCTTGGCCGTGTACATGGCGCCGGCATTGCTGGCGGCATTCTTGACCCCGAAGGTGTCGGCCACCAGCGCCGGAAAGATCGAGTAGATCTCGCCCCAGAACAGGAACACGAGCGCCGCGAAAGTCATGAAGGCAACAGGTTGATGGCCATGCAACTTCAAGCCGAGCAGCGCCAGCCCTTCGCCAACGAAGACCAGCAGCATCGTGTTCTCGCGGCCGATCTTGTCCGAGAGAAGGCCGCACAGCGGCCGGGTGAAGCCGTTCGCCAGGTTGTCGATGGCCAGCGTCATGGTCAGCAACGGCATCGACAGGCCAAGGAAGTGCATCGGCAGCTTGTCGATGTGGTAGTCCTTCGCGATCGGGCCGATCTCCGCCGTCGCCATCAGTCCGCCGGCGGCCACCAGCACGAACAACAGGTAGGTGAGGTAGAAGACGGGCGTCTTCATCATCTGCGCAGGCGTGTAGTCGACCTGGGTCATGACCAGGCGGGTTTGCGCCGTCACGCCCTTTGGCGCAACGGGCTTCACCAGGAACATCGCCAACACGAAGATGCAGGCGCCCTGGACGATGCCGAAGTACAGGAAGGCGTGCTCGTAGCCCGAGCTCTGGATCATGTTGGCGATCGGGATCACGGTGAGCGCCGCGCCGGCACCGAAGCCGGCTGCCGTCAGCCCCGCGGCCAGGCCGCGCTTGTCGGGAAACCATTTCAGCGCGTTGCCGACGCAGGTGCCGTAGACGCAGCCGGCGCCGACGCCCGAGATCACCGCGGCCACATAGAGTTCGGCCAGCCCGTCGGCATAGGCGTTGATGATCCAGCCCAGCGCGGCGAGGATGGCGCCAGTGGCGATCACGGGACGCGGGCCGAAGCGATCGACGAGCCAGCCTTCGATGGGTACCAGCCAGGTCTCCACCACGACGAAAACCGAGAAGGCGATCTGGATCGCGGCCAGCCCCCAGTGATGCTTGGCTTCCATCGGGGCGACGAACAGGGTCCAGCCATATTGGACATTGGCGATCATCGCCATGCAGACGATGCCCAGCACGAGCTGGATCCAACGCAAGGAGTTGTCCGGGTCGGCAGCGATGGGGACCGTGACGGTCGTGTTGTTGACGGTGTTGTTGGCGGTGTGGATGGCCGCGTGCACAGGCGTGCCGCCCCTGGGGTTGGAGATCATGAAGAGCCGTCCCTTTTTGTCTCGTCGTCGAGCGCCTGTCGTCGTGGAAAGTGATCGAGTCCCCGCTGATGCAAAGGGGACGATCGATCCGAAACAGGATTCACTTTCCGGCCGACCTCAGGAAAAACTCTTGACCGCGGTCAAGTTGGGAGAGAGCCGCGTGCTTGCCGCACGTAAAGTAATCTTGCGGTCAGGCTTCGCCTCGGCAATGACACGCCGATACGCCTGGACCTCCAACCGGGTGTGCCCTGCCGGGCGCACCATGGAAAAAGGCCCCGCAGACAACGCCTGCAGGGCCTTCAAAATGTTGGTGGAGAGGAGGAGGATCGAACTCCCGACCTTCGCATTGCGAACGCGACGCTCTCCCAGCTGAGCTACCCCCCCAACAGAGCGGCAGTCTACCAAAAGAATCCGGCCGTTTTTTTTGCCCACGAGCGCGCTGGGGAAAGCCCCGCCCCCCTGCCAGCGCTTAAGCTGCGCGCCATGCCTGCCCCCGTCGAGATCCGCTTGGCCTTCCCCGAGGAAGCGGTGGCCATCGCCAGCTTGTCGCGCGAAGCCATCGAGCACGGCCTGCCCTGGCGCTGGACGCCGCAGCGCGTGCGCCGCAGCCTGCGCGACCGCAGCACCAACGTGGTCGTCGCGCACGAACAGGGCAACCTGCACGGCTTCGCGATCATGAAATACGACGACGAAGAAGCCCACCTGCTGCTGCTCGCCGTGGCCGCCGCGCAGCGCCACCGCCACATCGGCTCGACCCTGCTCGCCTGGCTGGACGCCACCACCCGCGCTGCCGGCATCGTCGTGATGCGCGTCGAGGCGCGCGCCAGCAACACCCAGGCCCGCTCGTTCTACCGCCACCACGGCTTCCGCGAGACCGGCATCGTCTCCGGCTACTACGACGACGTCGAGGACGCCGTGAGGATGCGCCGCGACCTGCGCACCCCGAAGGACGTTTGAGACTAAAGTGTCGCCGGCATCAAATTCCGGAGGCACCATGAAGAAGGTCGTATGGGGCGTGCTGAGCACCGCGAAGATCGGCACCCAGAAAGTCATCCCCGGCATGCAGAAGAGCGCCTGGTGCGACGTGCGCGGCATCGCGTCGCGCTCGCTGGCCCCGGCCCGCGAAGCCGCCGACAAACTCGGCCTCGCCAAGGCCTACGGCTCGTATGAAGAGATGCTGGCCGATCCCGAGATCGAAGCCGTCTACAACCCGCTGCCCAACCACCTGCATGTGCCCCTCACGCTGCAGGCCGCACGCGCCGGCAAGCACGTGCTGTGCGAGAAACCCGTCTCCATCACTGCACAAGAGGCCGCCGAGCTGCGCACCGTCGCCGACAAGGTGCTGGTCAGCGAGGCCTTCATGGTGCGCTACCACCCGCAGTGGCTGCGCGTGCGCGAGCTGATCCGCAGCGGCCGCATCGGCACCGTGCGCGCCGTGCAGGTGTTCTTCTCGTACTTCAACGACGACCCCACCAACATCCGCAACATGGCCGGCATCGGCGGCGGCGCGCTGTACGACATCGGCTGCTACGCCATCGTCGCCGGCCGCTTCATGTTCGAGGCCGACCCGAAGCGCGTGATCGGCCTGGTCGACCGCGACCCCGCCTTCAAGACCGACCGCACCTCCAGCGCGCTGGCCGACTTCGGCAGCGGCCGCCAGCTCGGCTTCACGGTGTCGACGCAGAGCGTGCCGTACCAGCGCGTGCAGGTGGTCGGCACGACCGGGCGCATCGAGATCCAGATCCCGTTCAACGCACCGCTGGGCGGCCAGACGAAGATCTTCATCGACAACGGCCGCGGCCTCGACGGCTCGGGCATCGAGACCGAGACGCTGCCCGCCGCCGACCAGTACGAGCTGCAGGGCGAGGCTTTCTCGCGCGCGGTGCGTGGCGAGATCGCGCTGCCCTACGGCGTCGACGACGCGATCACCAACATGCGGGTGATCGACGCGCTGTTCCGCTCCGAGCGCAGCGAGCGCTGGGAAGCCGTCTGACCCGCCGCCGCTGAGCGCACCTCAGCGGGCCGGCGCGTCAGCTTGCGGGCGCTCGGGCGGGCGTTCGCCAGCCCGCTCGTCCGCCCCCTTCGGCTGGGTCCGCAGGCGCAGCGACGGCATGCTCGCACTCTTGTCCGGCTGGGCGGCCGCCGCCGGTCGCTTGCCGCTCGCCGGCGCGCTGGCGGCCTTGTCGCGCTCCGCGTGACCGGCGGCGCTCATGCTGGGGGCGCTGGATTGGGCCTGCGCCAGCGAAACCACGCATGCCGCCATCACGGCGGCGACGGAACGGGCCACGAGAACGGTGCGGACCATCGATGTCTCCTTGAATGCGTCTTCATGGGGCAATCGGCGTGCACACCGGATCGGCAAACGCTACCGGTCAGCCGACCCCCCGGTCCCGCAGCTCCTGCACCGCCGCCCTCCACGCCTCGCCGTCCTCGCTCTCGTCCCACAGCTCGGCCAGCTCCGAGTTCTCCGCCACGATCATGCGAACGCCAGGATGTTCGCATGGCCCATCCCGCAATCCACGCCCCTGTTCTGGCAACTGGTCGCCCTGCCCTGCCCGCCGCGCCCCGGATCCGTAAGATCCGCCCATGCCCGCGCCCTTCCTTACCGCCGACCCCGGCAGCGACCGCCGCCTGTGGCTCGCCTATGCCGGTGCGTGCCTGCTGGCCTGGCTGCTCTACGTGCTGGCCGGTGCCGAGCTGCAGCGCGGCCCCTGGGAGGTCTGCGTGGCCGCCTACCAGGCCACGATGAGCCTGCTGGCGCCGATGCTGCTGGGCGCGGCCGTCTTCCCGTGGGTGCGCATGCTGCAGCGCATGGAGCTGGCACCGGCGTCGGCGCTCACGCTGCACGGCGTCGCCGGGCTGCTGTTCGGCATGCTGTGGCTGGTCGGCGAGGTGGTCTTCGCATGGCTGATGTTCGGGGCCGACCACGCCTCGGCCATGCTGCACCAGACCATCCTGTGGCGCATCATCTGGGGCGTCGTCGTCTATGCCGCCATCGCCACCGGCTTCACCGCGATCCTGCAGACGCGCCTGGCGCGCGCCGCTGCGCTGGCCGCGGCCCAGTCCGAATCCGCGCTCGCGCGCGCCGAGCTGGCCGCCATCAGCGGCAAGCTGAACCCGCACTTCCTGTTCAACACGCTGAACTCGCTGATCGCGCTGACGCGCAAGGACGCACAGGCCGCCGAGGCCGCGCTGCTGCGCTTCTCGAACATGCTGCGCTACGTGCTTGACAGCAAGCGCAGCGCCGCCGACCGCGTCCCGCTGGCCGACGAGATCGAGTTCGTGCGCGACTACCTCGCGCTCGAAAGCCTGCGCCTGGGCACGCGGCTGCGCGTCGACTGGCAGCTCGACCCGGCCACGCTGCAGGACGAGATCCCCCCGCTCAGCCTGCAGCCGCTGGTCGAGAACAGCGTGCAGCACGGCGCGGCACCGCGCGTGCAGGGCGCGAGCATCCGCATCCGCAGCGAACGCAACACGATGAACCAGGGCCTGGCCTTGATCATCGAGGACGACGGCCCCGGCTGCGACCCGGCCCGGCTGGACGACGCCGGCAGCCCCGGCGCGCGGCGCGGCATCGGCCTGGCGGCGCTGCGCCGCCGCTTCGCGCTCGATTACGACGGCCGCGCCCGTTTCAACGTGCACACCGCCCCCGGAGCCGGTTTCCGGGTCGACCTCTGGATCCCGCAGACACCATGACGACCACCCGCGTGCTGATCGCCGAAGACGAACCGCTGGCCGCCGAGGCGCTGGCCGCCTGGGTCGCGCAGATCCCGCAGCTGCAGCTGGTGGCCATCTGCGCCGACGGCGACAGCGCGCTGGCGCAGATCCGCGCGCTGCAGCCCGACCTGGTGCTGATGGACATCCACATGCCGGGGCGCACCGGGCTGCAGGTGGTCAAGGCGCTGGTGGCCGAAGGGTTGCGCCCGACGGTGATCTTCACCACCGCGTACGACGAGCACGCGCTGGCCGCCTTCGAGCTGCACGCGCTCGACTACCTGCTCAAGCCGTTCTCGTTCGAGCGCTTCTCCGAGGCCGTGGCGCATGCGCTGCAGGCCGGCGCGCCGTCGCTCGCCGAGACGGTCGACGCGCTGCAGCAGCGCGAGGCCGAGCCGCTGACGCGCGTGCTGGTGCGCGACCAGGGCAAGATCTTCCCGATCCAGGCCGAGGCCATCGAATACCTGCGCTCCGACACCAAGTACACCGCGCTGGTCAGCCGCGGGCGCAGCTTCCTGGTGCGGCTGCCGATCAGCAGCTTCGAGCAGCGGCTCGACCCGGCGCGCTTCCTGCGGCTGCACCGCAGCTGCATCGTCAACCTCGATTTCGTCGACGCGATGACGCCGGATGCCAGCTCGCAGCTGGTGGTGCAAATGCGGGACGGCACGCAGATCACCGCCAACCGCGAGGTGTCCAAGATGCTGCGGGACCGCGCGATATGAACCTGCTGCGCCGCGTCCTGCCCGCAGCGTTGCTGGCGCTGGCCGCCGCCTGCGCGCAGGCCCAGGCGACGCCCGACGGCACGCTGTATGCGCCCGGCGCCTTCGACGAGCTCGAGGTCGACGGCGCCGGCGAGATCCGCCTGAGCCAGGGCGAGCGCGACGAGGTGCTGGTCAGCGGCGACAGCGGTGCGCGCGAAGCCCTCGACCTGCGGCTGTCCGGCCGCAAGCTGCTGATCACCGTGCCGGGCAGCTGGAAGTTCTGGCGCAGCAACCGGCTGGTGATCGACGTGCGCATGCGCCAGGTGCGCGAGCTGACGCTGTCGGGCAAGACCGACCTGCACGCGCCCGGCCCGATCAAGGCCGACAGGATGGTGATCAACATCTGCGGCTCGGGCAACGTGCGCCTGGACGAGCTGACCGCGCAGCAACTCAGCTTCGACATCTCGGGCGCCGGCGAAGGCCAGCTCGCCGGCAAGGTCGAGCGCATGGGCATGGTGATCTCGGGCAAGGGCAAGCTGCGCGCCCACGGCCTGCGCACGACGCACGCCAACGTGTCGATCAGCGGCGTCGGCAATGCCGAGGTGTGGGCCACCGACGAGCTGCGCGTGGGCATCTCGGGCGCCGGCCGCGTCGACTACCGCGGCGAGCCGGCGCTGCGCCAGACGATCAGCGGGGTCGGATCCATCCGCCGCCAGGGCGAACCGCGCTGAGCCGCGGCGCCCCCTTGAAACCGCGCCGCGGGGCTCCCATATTTGTGGATGAGCCGGCGGAGAGCGGTTCTCCGGCCGGTGTTCACCGACCACAGGAGGACTCCGCATGTATGAATCGATGATGTCGTACCCCGACACGCTGTTCGGCCAGTTCGAGCGCCTGCGGCGCGAACTGGACGACGTGTTCGGCGTCTCCGGCGTGCCGGGCAGCATCCGCTCGGTCGCTCCCGGCACGGTGCCGGCGGTCAACGTCGGCCGCACGCCGACCAGCATCGAGGTCTACGCGTTCGCCCCCGGCCTGGACGCGTCGAAGATCGAGGTCACGCTGGACCGGGGCGTGCTGCAGATCGCCGGCGAGCGCGCACCGCGCATCCCCGACGGGGAGGCGCGCGTCAACGTCTATGCCCGCGAGCGCGGTTCCGGGCGCTTCACGCGCGCGATCTCGCTGCCCGACGACGTGGACCCGGGCAACGTGAAGGCCAGCTACCGCGACGGCGTGCTGCAGGTCAGCATCGCGCGCCGCGAATCGGCGCAACCCAAGCGCATTGCAGTGCAATGACGGCCCCCGCACGGAAAGGAGAAGACACCATGGCTGAACGCAAGGAACTGACCCAAGGCAATGCCCCGCAGGCGCAGCGGCAGCACGCGGTGCCGCCCGCCGTCGACGTGTTCGAGGATGCCGCCGGCATCACGCTGCTGGCCGACATGCCCGGCGTGCCGCGGGACCAGCTGGAACTGAAGGTGGAAGGCGACTCGCTGCTGATCGAAGGCGGCGTGCAGCCGCGCACGCCGGAGGCACTGGAACCGCTGTACGCCGAGGTGCGCGTGCCGCGCTACCGCCGCAGCTTCTCGCTGAGCCGGGAACTCGACACCAGCCGCATCGACGCCAACCTGAAGGATGGCGTGCTGACGCTGCGCATCCCGAAGCAGGCGCATGCGCAGCCGCGGCGCATCGAGGTGTCGGCCGGCTGACGCCGCCGTCGCCGCGCCTCAGCGGGCGTCCGAGGCCGCTTCGCGCTTCGGGCGCCCTGCCTTCAGGCTGGGCACGCCGGCCAGTGCCTCCAGGAAGGCCTTGTCGGACAGCGCATTCAGCACCGCGATGCCGGCGCGCAGCAGCTCGCTCTTCTTGGTGGGCTGCTTCAGTTGGGCGGCGCGGTGCTTCAGGCCCTCGAGCACCGCGTATTCAGGCTTCGGGATCGTGAAGCTGTCGCGCACCAGCTTGTGCTTGGGCTTGGCGGCGACGGGGGCCGGTGCTGCGGCGGGCTTCACCGGTGCGGCGGCCTTGGCGGCCACCTTCTTGGCCGGGGTCTTCTGGGTCGGTACTTTCTTGGCTGGTGCCGTCTTGGCAGCCGTGGTGGCCTTGGTGGCTGGGGCGGTCTTGCGGGGTGCTTTCGGTGTCGTGGTCATCGGCTTGACTTCAATGGTGTAAACGATATATATAGTTTATACCGGGAGAACACCATGGAGACAAGACGGCATCGCGGGCGCCATGAACCCACGCCGCTGGGCGCGTTGCTGATGGACACCCAGTTCCTGCGGCGCGCGGCCGCCGATTCGCCGGAAGAGTCGGATTCGCTGGACGAAGAGCCGCCGGGCTGGCGGGCGATCCTGCTGGCGCGCTGGCAGTGGCTGAAGGCGCGGCTGGCGAGGAACCCGTAGCCCGGATGCCAATCCGGGATCGCTCCGGCACGGCCGACCCGGATTGGCATCCGGGCTACCAGAAGCGGTCCCTGTTGCTCAGCGCAGCCAGCGCCTGGCAGCTGTCGGTCTCGGATTGATTCAACCGCGCCGTGAGCCAGCCCACCGCAAACCACGCCCGAGGATCCTCGCCGACGCCCGATCGATAGCGTTCCAGCGCCACGATGGCATCGTTGTGCGCCCCCAGCGCATCCTGCGCCGGCTCCAGCGCCGCCAGGTAGCGCTTCACCGCCTTGGCCTTGAAGCGCGGCGCGACGAACTCGCACAGGTAGCGCAGGCGCTTCAGGCGTTTGCGCACGCGGTGCTGCTCGTCGGCCGGCAGCCCGGCGAAGCGGCGGCCGTCCTTGCGCACCTGGCGGTGCAGCTTCTGCAGCCGGGCGGCGAGCAAGGCGTCGAGCCCCTCCCGCTGCGCCACCCCGGGCGGCGCCGACATCGTGAACTCCAGCAGGTGCAGCAGCGCCAGCTGCAACGGCGTCGCACGCACCAGCGCCGCCGGCGAGGCCTGCCGCGCCGGCGCTTTCGGCGGCACCGACAGCGGGGCACCCACCCGGCGCAGCTCGGGCGCGATCGTCTCTTCCAGCACGCCCTCGTCGCGCCACTGGCCCAGCGCACGAAACGCCTGCGCGAGCGGCGCTTCGCACGCTGCCAGCTCCGGTACCGCCTCGGCGAAGGCATGCAACGCGGTGCGCAGGCGCCGCAACCCGACGCGCAGCTGGTGCACGTGCTCGGGTGTCTCGCGGCCCGCGCCGACCTCGCTGGCATTCACCAGCACCTGCTGCAATGCGGCAGCGACCACGGCACGCAGCAGGCTGCGCTCGTCCTGCGCCTGTGCGATTTCCGCCGGGTCACCCGCACCGGCCTTCAACGGCGCCGCACCCGGCGACCCCGCCCCCAGGTGCGCACCGCGCTCGGCCTTCGAGCGGGTGTCCAGCCACAGCCCGTGGCGTTGCACCCAGCGGCGTGCCAGCGCGCACAGCTCGGCCGGCGAGCCGGCCTTCAGCTCGAACTCGATCTCCTTCAGGCGCTGCCGCTGGCCGACGGCGACGATCTCGCCATCGTCGAGCGCAATCTCGATGCGGCCCTGCGGCACCTTCAGCAGCCGGTGATGGCGCGTCACGCGCGTGCGGAACACCTCGGCCACCGCCGGCCGGTCCTCCCCCAGCGCCTTGTCGAGCGCGCGGCCGGCCGGCGTGTCGCGGTGCGCGGCCAGGTCGGGCAGCAAGGCCTCGCCGCGCGGCACCGCGGCATGCGGCACGTTGTCTTCCTTGCGGTGGGCGGGGCCGTCGCCCGGCGCCTTCACCGTCTGCACCCAGTCCCTGCCCTCCTTGCGCAGGCGCAGCGAGACCTTGGCACGGTCGAGCCGGCGGTCGGCGGTGTCGAAGTAGGCCGCCTCGAGGCGGATGCGCTGGCTGCCGCGGCTGGCGGCGGCTTCCACTTCGCGGAAACGATCCGGCGGGATCGCGAACTTCAATTCGGTTTCGAACACCCCAGGCCTCCTGAATCATGACTCGGCGCACCCGCTTGACGTCCGGCGCAGCCGCGTGCACCGTGGCGGGCCCCACAACACCCCCGACGAGGGACGGAGACACCCATGCACCACGACGAGCGAACAAGCACGTTTACCACACGCCGCCGGCTGCTGTCGGCCAGCGCTGCCACGACACTCGCCGCGCTGACCGGCCCGGCGCTGGCCCAGGCCTTCGACTTCAAGCCCAACCAGCGCTACCCCGACCCGGCGGTGCTGATCCTCGACCCGAGCTTCGCGAAGTACCGGCTGTACAGCAGCACGCTCGAGCAGTTGGCCAGCGGCATGCGCTGGGCCGAGGGGCCGGCGTACTTCCCGGACGACGGCGGCTACCTGCTGCTGAGCGACATCCCGAACAACCGGATCATGAAGTACAGCGAGCGCGACGGCAGCTTCAGCGTGTTCCGCAAGGCGGCCAATTTCCCGAACGGCAACGCGCGCGACCGGCAGGGCCGGCTGCTGACGCTGGAGCATTCGGTGACGCGGCGCCTGACGCGCACCGAGAAGGACGGCAAGCTCACCGTGCTGGCCGACCGCTTCGAGGGCAAGCGGCTGAACGCGCCGAACGACCTGGCGGTGAAGTCCGACGACAGCATCTGGTTCACCGACCCGCTGTTCGGCATCGGCGGCGAGTGGGAGGGCTTCCGCGCGCAGCCCGAGCAGGCGACGACCAACGTCTACCGCCTGGGCGCCGACGGCAAGCTCAGCGCGGTGATCACCGACCTGGTCAACCCGAACGGCATCGCGTTCTCGCCCGACGAGAAGCTGCTGTACGTGGTGGAGTGGAAGGGCACGCCCAACCGCAGCATCTGGCGCTACGACGTGAATGCCGACGGCACGGTGGGCAGCAAGAGCAAGCTGATCGACGCATCGGACTTCGCCGCGCTGGACGGCTTCAAGGTCGACCGCGACGGCAACCTGTGGTGCGGCTACGGCAGCAACGGTGCGCTGCAGGCCGAACCCGTCGAGACCGGCGGCCGCAAGGTCTACCCGCTGAAAGGCAGGTCGGAAGACCTGGACGGCGTGGCGATCTTCAACCCGCAAGGCAAGCCGATCGGCTTCATCCGGCTGCCCGAGCGCTGCGCCAACCTGTGCTTCGGCGGGCCGAAGAACAACCGGCTGTACATGGCGAGCTCGCACTCGCTGTACGCGCTGTACGTGGAGGCGCACGGCGCGGTGTAGGCCGGGCCGCCGCCCGGGCATCGAAGCCTGCAGTTCGTCGCACCGGCATTGCCGCCCAGGGCGATGGCACGCACAGTCGCGGCCATGCTCAACTCCTGGCCGCGAGGCCCTTGACGTGGCTGGACGGACTGACCCCATGGATGCGCCGGTACGCGGCGGCGAACGCGCTCTGGCTGTCGTAGCCCACCTGGGCCGCGGCCTGGTTGACGCTGGCGCCGAGCTCGAGAAGTTGGCGTCCGACCATCATGCGGGCCTGGCGCACCCAGGCGGGCCAGGTCAGGCCTGCGGCCTCCTTCGGGAACACGCGGCAGAAGGTGCGCACGCTCAGGTGGGCCACTTCTGCGCAGGCCTGCAGCGTCCACTCGGCGGCCAGCTCGTCGAGCTGGCGCGCGGCGACGCGCCGCAGCCCGGCATGGCGCGGTTGCGGCAGGCTCGGCAGCAGCACCGGTTCGGTCTTGCGGATCTCGTGCAAGGCCACTTGGCGCAGCGCGGCGCGGATGGCGTCATCCGCCGGCAGCGCATGCAGTTCGCCGATCACCGCAACGAGGAGCGCACTGACCGGTACCACGGTCGGCTCGGCCGGCAGCATTTCGGGCAATGGCAGCGGAAAGTGCAGCGGCCGCAATCGCACCGTGGCGCGCGAGCCGGCCTGCAGGCCGCTGGCCACGCCCGGTGGCAGCCAGATGGCCCGGCCCGGCAGCAGCGCCCACATGCGGTCTTCGGTGAACACCCGGTACTCGCCGGCCTCGGCGTGGATGAGCAGCGCCTCGTGCGGATGGACGTGCAGTTGTTCGTGGCTGCCGGCGGCGTAGTCGAAGGCCAGCACATCCACCGTGGACCCGGCATGCACGGGCATGAAGACGGGGATTGGCAAATTCACGGCGACGTTTGGCGGGGACGCGGGCGACGCGACGATTATCACGCGGGAGACTTCAAGCCATGAATGCACCCACCGACACCCTGCTCGCGGCCCGTGGCGCGCGCCAGGCCTGGGACTTCCCGGCCGGGCGGCAGCGCCTGCTCGATTCGTTCATCACCGGCTACCTGAGCGCCCGCGGGCAGACGGGCGCCACGGTGGCGATGACGGCGTACGGTGCCTGCGTGCGCTATGCACCGGGCATGGGCCGCGACGCGGAACACTTCGTGACCGAATCGGCCGCCAGCTTGAGGCTGGTGCCGGCGCGCGTGGGCGACTGGGTGACGCTGATGGGTCCGCCGCCCGAGGTGCGGGAGGTGCGCGGCCTGCCGCTGCGGGCCACGGCCAGCGAATTCTTCATGGCGGCCGAACTCGGTGCGCTGCGCGAGGTGCTGGAGGAGGCACTCGCACCGGAAGACGCCGAGCCGGCCATGCGCACGATCAGCCCCGGCGTGCGCGCGTTCTGGTACCCGGTGCACGGCGAGGCCGTGGCCAGCCTGCATTGCGCGAAGGGCCGGCACCAGGACGTCGTGATCGATCGCGTGCGCACCGATCCCGCGTGGCGCGGGCGCGGGCTGGCCCGCGGGTTGATGCATGCGGCCACCTGCCAGGTGCAGATGCTGGGCGCGACACGCATGCTGCTGATCGCCAGCCCCGAGGGCCACCGGCTGTACCGCCGGCTGGGTTTCGAGACCATCGTGCCGGTGCACGTGTGGGTGGTGGAAGAAGCCGCAGCGGCAGCCCTGTCCTGACGCACGCGCGTCAGACGATGTCCAGCGCCGGCAGGTCTGCCCGGCCATCGAGGCAGTGCCACAGGTAGCCCGCAAGGCCCGCGTCGCCGGTCCACAGCGTGCTGCGCGCTTGCCCGTGCTGCTGCCGCATCTGCGCATGCTGCGCGATCGCATGCATCGCGAAGGCGCGGGCACGATCCAGCCACTGCCGGTCACCGGTGCGCCGGTAGAGCTTGAGCAACGCGTAGCCATTGCCGGCGGTGCCGTGGCACAGGCCGTGGCCCTTGGCCAGCGGGCCGGCGCGCCAGAGGGCTTCTCCCGCGCCGGTCAGCATCGCGTCCATCGGCCCGGACAAGCGCGCCGGGAAATCCGCCAGCGCCGTCACGAAACCGGGCGCGCCGTGGCACCACTGCATCAGCAGCTTCGGCGGCGCAGGTTTCGACGTGCAGATGCCGACCGGCCAGTTGACCGCGCCGTCCTCGACGAGGGCCAGCGCCTGCACGGCCTGCACACAGCGTTCATGCAGCGCGTCGCGCCGCCCCGCGTCGAGCAGCGATGCGCCCTTCAGCAGCGGGTACACGTTGCCCGCGAAGCCGTGCCCGGCGCCGAAGTACTGCACGACCTGGCCATACAGGTCCTGCGTCCACAGGTGACACTGCGCCGCGTCGTCGAAGGTCCACGTCTGCCAGAGCTGGTCGACGTTCTCCAGGAACAGCTCGCGCCACCGCTCCTCGCGCGTCGCCTCCCACAGGTGCCAGGCGGCCACCATGGTGCCGGGCGCGGCCCACAGCGCCTCGTGGGTCGGGTTCGGGATGTTGGATCGGATGGTCGCGTGCAGGCGGTCGGCCACCGCGCGCGCGCCGGTGAGGCGCCATCGCACCAGCAGGATGCCGACCTCGCCCAGGTAGTACGACGGCACGACGCTGCCGGTGTCGGGATCGGCCAGCTAGGCGGCATCGGCCTGCTCGATGCCGGCCTGCGGGTCGATGCGCAAGGTGACGGCCCCCTCGCGCTGCAGCGTCCACAGCGCCCACAGCACGCCGGCGGATCCGAAGTAGAGGCCCTTGAAGCCGGTTCGCGGCACGTCGACATCGGCATCGAGCGGATGCACCGGCCAGTGGCCATCGGCACCGCGGTGGTCTTCGATGTCGCGCACGATGGCGCGGACCGCCTCGCGCACCGCGGTCTCGTCCCACGCGGTCGCGCGCAGCGGTTCGTGGCGGTCAGGGTCGAACAGCATGGGGCCCATCGTAAGCCGGGCGGGCTGCCCGGATGGGCATCCAGGCTACGAGCCTTGCCCGAACAAGGCCACCGCCCGTTCCCTCGCCCGCGCCGGCACGCTGCCCGCCAGCGCCACCGCCGCCGTACTCCCGAGCATCCGCCCGAACGCCTCGCGCACGTCCTGCGCCGTGGCCGCCTGCAAGCGCTCCAGCCACTCGCGCGAGTCGCGCAGCCGCCCGAACGTGAAGACGTCCTGCGCCGCCGCCTCCAGCCGGCGCGACGGCTGTTCCAGCGCACGCAGCGTGCGCACCGTGATCTGGTTGCGTGCGCGCTCCAGCCCGATCTCGTCGCCGCCCTCGGCCTGCTGCTGCAGCAGCTGCGACACCGCGTCCAGCAACTCGCCGGCCTGCGCCGCCCCGGTCGCCGCCTCGATGACGAACTGCCCGGCCGACGGCAGGATGTCGGCCGAGCACGAGGCGTAGTACGCCAGGCTGCGCCGCTCGCGGATCTCGTCCAGCAGCGGCGAGCTCATGCCCTCGCCCAGCAGCGCCGCCGCCAGCACCCACGGCACGTGCGCGTCGTCCGCCAGCGCCGGCGCCTCGAAGCCCAGCACCGTGTGGCACTGCGAGCTGCCGGCCATGCGGCGCAGCTTCACGCCGCCCAGCCAGGCCGGCGCCGCCACCGTGTTCGGCGCCCCGCCCGGCATCGCGCCGAAAGCCACCTCCACCGCACGCACGAAGGCATCCCAATCCACCGGCCCGGCCACCGCCACCGCCACGTTGGCCGCGCTGTACTGCCGCTGCACGTAGCCGAGCAGGTCGTCGCGCGTGAAGCGCTTCAGGTTGGCACGGTTGCCGATCAYCGGCTGCCCCGCCGGGTGCATGCCGTAGCAGGCGCGGTCGAACAGCTGGAAGGCCATGCCCGCCGGGTCTTCCTCGAACTCGGTGAACTCGTGCTCGATCACCTGGCGCTCGCGCTCCAGCTCGTCGGCCGGGAAGGTGCTGTTCAGCACGATGTCGGCCAGCAGGCTCACGAAGGCCGGCACGTCGCGCGGCAAGCCCTCGATGTGGAAGGCGGTGTGGTCCTTGTCGGTGTGCGCATTGACCTCGGCGCCCAGCCGCTCGGCATCGAGGTTGATGCGCTGGCAGTCGCGCGTCTGCGTGCCCTTGAAGGCCATGTGCTCGACGACGTGGCTGATGCCGTTCAGCGCCCGCGCTTCGTGCAGGCTGCCGGTGCGCACGAACACGCTCAGGCTGGCCGTGCGGCGCCACGGCATCGGGATGGCGACGGCGCGCAGGCCGTTGGCCAGGGTGGCCAGGCGGGGTTCGGAAAGGGATGGATCCACGGCGGCGCTGCCAGGCAGCAAAAGGGGAACAAGACCCCTAGTGTCGCAGCCTGACGACAGCCTCGCCGATCACCCCGGCATCGCGCAGGATCGTCTTGCGCTGCAGGATCATCGTCTCGGGATGGTCGCGCTCGCGCAGCGCCACCGGGCGCATCACGCACGCCGCCGCCTCGGCACCCACGCGGTCGTCGCGGCGCCAGCAGGCCAGGATCTCCACCAGCTGCGCCGGGTGCGGGTAGCCGGTGAAGAAACCGTCCGCACCGTAGGCCAGCTCCTCCAGGCAATGCACCCCGCCGCGCCCGCCGAAGATCCGCAGGCGTGCCCCCAGCGCGGCCCGCACCGCGGCCATCTTGGCGGGCGTGGGCGCCTCTTCCACCTTGATGCCGCAGACCTCGGGCACGCTGTCGGCCAGCGCCTGCACCAGGCTCACCGGCAACCGGCCGCCGAACGCCGGGTGGTCGAGCAGGATGATCGGCAACTGCAGCGCCCGCGCAATCGCGCCGACGTGGTCCAGCACCTGCTGCGCCTCGGCGCCCAGCGGCGGCTTGACCAGCAGGCCTGCGGCACCGCAATCGGCCGCGATGCGCGCCTGCACCAGCGCACGCCCGGTGCTGTCGTCCAGCACGCCGACGACGACCGGTGCGCGGCCGGCGGCTTGGCGCACGACGCGCTCGATCACCTGCCACCGCTCGGCCTCGTCGAGCAGGTCACCTTCGCCGGCGATGCTGGCCGGCACCAGCCCCGCCGCGCCGCCCGCCAGGTAGTGCTCGACCACCCGGTCCAGGCCCGCCAGGTCGAGGCGGGCATCCGCCGCCATCGGCGTCGGGATCACCGCGAACAAGCCCTGCAGCCACGCGGGCACTGCCTCCATCGCGACCTCCTCAGGCCGTGCCGGCTTCACGCAGCACCCCGTCGAAGAAGCGGCAGCGCGCATTCATCGCGACGCGGATCGCCTGCTCCACCGTCGCCTCGTCTCGCGGCGTGCGCAGCATCGGCATCAGGACCGATTCGAGCTGGTCGGCGTGCCCGTCGTCGACGTGGATGTGCACCTCGAAGAACATCAGCGCCTCGCGGTCGAAGGGTGCGGCCTGCAGCAGCCCCGCCTGGATCTGCGAGTACAGCACCCCGACGATGCCTTCCGACGCGTAGCACAGCGCCCCCAGGATGCCCAGCACGCCGTAGCGTTCGCTCAGGCCCGCGTAGGCATCGATCAGCGCCGAGGTCTCGGGCTGCGCAGGCGCCGCCGCCAGTTGCTCGTCGCTCAACCCCAGCGCCCGCGTGAACTGCCGGAAGAGCGCCGCATGGGCACGCTTCGGATCGCCCTCGCCGAGCTCCTCCCACAGGTTCTCGGCGATGACGATGCGCGCATCGTCGTGCGGGCAGGCCGCCAGCGCCAGCGCCAGGAAGCGCGGGAACTGGTGGCAGAACTTGTACATCTGGGTGCCCAGCACGCGCACCTGGGGCAGCGTGAGCCGGCCCTCCCGGCAGTGCTCGACGAAGGGATGGCGCCACAGCGCGTGGCCCTGGGCGATCTGCCTGAAACGCATCGCGGCGTCGGCGGTCAGCGGGACGTTTTCGGACTGCAGTGACTTCATGGCGTGATCCTCGAGGGGGTGGGGGTGATACAGCTCAAACGCGGGCGACCTTGACGGCCAGGTGCAGCGGCAGGTCGAACAGCGGGCCGAAGAAGGCCTCGTCCAGCGCCACCATCTCGCGCGTGACCGTCAGCTCGGTCACGCCCGGCATCGCCGAGAAGCCCGCATCGCGCAGGCCGGCGAAGTAGTCTTCCAGCGTCTTGTGCACCAGCTGCACGTCGAGCGCCGTGCCGTCGCGCTTCCAGATGCGGCCGCCGAACAGGCTGTCGCGGGCGCTGAAGTAGCCGGCGCCACCCACGTCGAAATAGAACGGCGGCGCGGCCTCGCGGCGCATGAACGCGAATGCCGGGTGCGGCACCGCGAACACGAAACTGCCGCCCGGGCGCAGCATGCGGTGCACGTTGGCCATCGTGCGCCGCATCTGCGCGACGTCGAGGTAGTTGAACAGGAACACCGCGACGACCAGGTCGACGCTGGCCTCGCCCAGGTCCACCGTCGCCGCATCGGCGGTGTCGTAGCGGATGCCCAGCGGCTGCGCCTGCTCGGCCGCGCGCGCCAGTTCGATCATGCGCGGCGACAGGTCGAGCCCCTGCACCCGGGCGCCGCGCTGGGCCAGCATGCGGCTGCAATAGCCTTCGCCGCAGCCGAGGTCGAGCACCGCCTTGCCGGCCAGCGGCTCGCACAGCGCCATCACGTGCGGCCGCGCGGTGTAGTCGGACAGGGAGCTGGGCTGCTGGCGCGACCAGTTGGTCGCGGTCTGGTCGTACAGCGCACGGGCATCGGTGGGCATGGTCATGTTCGCAGGTCCTCGGTGGCAATGGAGGCAGGGGAAGGAATCGCGCAGGCGTCGCCCGCGACGAGGAAGCGGGACAAGGTCCGCTTCAGCGCCGCCGGCTCGAACGGCTTGCCGAGCATCGCGTCGGCACCCGCCGCGGCCGCCCGCCCGTGGTCCGCGCCGAGCATGCTGGCGGTCCAGATGACGATGGGCAGGCGCGCGCCGCTGCCTTGCTGCGCGCGGATGGCTCGGCAGATGTCCAGGCCATCCATGTCCGGCAGGCGCATGTCGAGCATGGCCAGGTCATAGTGCTTTCGCGCCGCCGCCTCGATGGCCGCCAGGCCGTTGTCGACCAGGTCGACCGTGCAGCCCAGCGCCACCAGGTGCAGTTGCGCGACCAGCTGGTTCACCGGGTCGTCCTCGCAGACCAGCACATGCCCCTGGAAGCTGACGGGCGAGCTTGCCGGTTCCGGCCGCTGGACAGGAGACGCATCGCCCTTCTCCAGGCACACGGTGAACCAGAAGGTGCTGCCCCGGCCCATCTCGCTCGCCACGCCGACCTCGCCGCCCATCAGCGCGGTGAGCTTCTTGCAGATGGCCAGGCCGAGGCCGGTGCCCCGGTACTTGCGCGTGGTGGAGGCATCGGCCTGCGTGAACGGTTCGAACAGCCCCGACTGCTTGGCCGCATCGATGCCGATGCCGCTGTCCGTCACCTCGAGCCGGATCGTCGCGTGCGTCCCCGTCTCGGCCTGCAGCAGGGCGCGCACCGCCACCCGCCCCGAGAACGAGAACTTGATGGCGTTGCCCAGGTAGTTGACCAGCACCTGCCGGATGCGGGCCGGGTCGCCCCGCAAGGCATCGGGCACCTCGGCGGCGACGTCGACGTCGACCGCGATCGCCTTCTCGCCGGCCTGGTAGGACAGCAGCTCGACCGCGTCGCCCACCGCGCGGCGCAGGCAGAAATCGATGCTCTCCAGCTCGAGCTTGCCGGCCTCGACCTTGGAGAAGTCCAGGATGTCGTCGATGATGCCGAGCAGCGACTTGCCGCTCTTCGCGGCGGTCGCGGCGCAGTGGCGCTGCGACTGCGACAGCTCGCCGTCCAGCAGGTGATCCAGCATGCCCAGCACGCCGTTCATCGGCGTGCGGATCTCGTGGCTCATCATCGCCAGGAATTCGCTCTTGGTGCGGCTCGCCTGCTCGGCCACCTCGGTGGCCAGCATGGCGACCTTCAGGTCGTCCTTCTGCTCCTTCAGCCGGTGCGACAGTTCCTGCGCGTCGGCCAGGGCCTTGTTCTTCGTCTGCAGCAGGAACAGCAGGTCGACCGCGGGGTCGTGCACTGCGAAATCGCTGAGCGACAGCCCGATGCGGGCCACGTCGGTCATCGCCGTCACCCAGGGCGACCCCAGGAAGAACAGGATCCGGCCCTGGGCCACGATCTCGCCGCGCAGGAGCAGGCCGCCGTCGCGGTGGCGCAGCACGAACAGCGAGTTCCGCTGCGTCAGCAGCGCGTCGAAATCCATCGTCTGCAGGGCGGGCCGCTGGACGCTGAACTGCTCGGTCAGCACGCTGCCTTCGGTCAGTTGCGGACACAGGCGCGCCAGGACCGACCCGGTCTGCAGCACGCGAAGCCGATCGTCGAGGACGATGTGGAACGGGAACGCTGCAGCGAACTCCTGGGGGGTCAGGTTCAATGCAGGCGCGCCCATCATGACTGCGGCACGGCGCCCATGCCGACGCGGTCGATGCGGAACACGTCGTGATCGTCAAGCCCGCGGTGGGCGGTCTGGCGCACGGTGACGTCTTCGCCGAAGCGCCGCCCCAGGCCCTTCAGCAGGCCGATGACCATCGGCGCCAGTCCCATGCGCTCGCTGCGGTAGTGCAGCAGCAGGCTGCGGCCGCCGTCGACGCGCTCCACCTGGAACGACGGCGGGCGCAAGGCCGGGAAGGTCAGCCCGACGTGGCTGTGCATATTGTCGAGGTTGAGCAGGAACTCCTCGAGGCTGGACCCGAACATCGACAGCATCTGGCCGTAGCCTTCCTTCGCGTTGTAGAGCACCCAGTGCTCGCCGAAGGCCTCGAGGATCTGCGCGGCCTCCAGGCCCAGCACCTCGCTGGCGGCCCCGACGAGCTGGTACGTGACCTCGTCCGGGTAGCTGTCCATCGAGACGAACATCTCCAGGTTGACGCCGGCCTTGTCGCGGATGCGCTTCCAGGCCTCGTCGCCGAAGCCGCGCCTGACGAAGTCTTCAACCGCCTGGTTGACGAGACCGTACATGCCATGTCCTCTCGAAGCGCCGCGTGCTGCGGCTGGTGGGTGGACTGTGCGCGCGGCCGCTCGGGCCTGCCAGTCGGCGAAATGCCGAACGCTGTCGGTGGATTGACTACGCGGTCTGGCGCCGGATGAAGTCGGGCACGATCTGCAGCAGGCGCTCGAATTCGCTCGACTTGTGAAGAAAGTGGTCGGCGCCGTCGGCAAAGGCCTGCTCGCGCATCGACGGCTCGGCATGCGAGGTCAGCACGATCACCAGGCAGCGCGTGCCCTGCTCGCTCGCACGGATGGCGCGCAGCAGCTGGAAGCCGTTGAGCTCGGGCATCTCGATGTCGAGCACCACCCCATCGGGCGCGGTCTCGTGGAACAGGCGCAACGCCTGGGCGCCGTCGGTTGCCGGCCCCACCACGTCGGCGCCGCCCTCGCGCAGAAGCTCGGCGACCAGCCGGGCGATGGCGTTCACGTCATCGGCGACGAGGAACCTGGGCCGAGGGCGTGGGAACTTCATGGAAGGATCGTGCCACCGCAGCGGCGCGGTCCTTGTGCGCATTTGCACCGGCGCCCGTCAGCAAATTGCTGACACGACGCCCCCTCGCCCGGGGGGATGCGGGCAGGCCTCAGTCCACCAGGCCGTTCTTGAGGGCGTAGCGCGCGATCTCGACGTGGCTGGTGAGGCCGGTCTTCTCGCGGATGCGGGCCAGGTAGGTCGCGACCGTCTTGTCGCTCAGCCCGAGGTCGAAGCCGATCTCCTTGATCGCCCGGCCGAGCGCGATGCGCCGGAAGATGTCGAGCTCGCGTTCGGACAGGTCGTGGTGCAGCGACGCCGGCGCCTTGTGCCCCTGCAGCTCCTTGGCGATGGCGATCGCCGTGTCCGCGTGCAGGTAGGTGCCGCCGTCGGCGATGCGCCGCACCGCTTCCAGCAGGTCGTCGACCGCATGGTGCTTGTGGATCAGGCCGTTGGCGCCGGCCTTCATGGTCTCGACGACGTAGCCGGTCTCGTCGCTGGCCGTCAGCACCAGCACCGGCACGCCGGGGTTCAGCGCGCGGATGCCGCGCAGCAGCTCGAGGATGCCCGGCCCCGGCATCAGCACGTCGAGCAGGATCAGGTCCCAGGTGCGGGACGCCAGCATGGCGAGCACCGCGTGGCCGTCCGCCACCTCGTCCACCTGCACCCCGGCGAAGGCCTCGCGCAGCAGCTCGCGCAGGCCATGGCGCGTCACGGCATGGTCGTCAGCGATCAGGATGTGCTGCATGTCCGGTCCTCGCGTCTGGTGGATGCGGCACCCGCACCGTGGCGAGGGTGCCGCCGTCCGGGTGAGGTTCGACGCGGAACGCGCCGCCGATGGCCTCGGCGCGCTCCGTCATGCCCAGCAATCCGAGCGACGTCGCGCGCCGCGCCGTCTCGACCGGGATGCCGACTCCGTCGTCGCGCACGCGCAGGATCCACGCGCCCTGCTCGTCCGACAGCGCGATGTTCAACGACGACGCCTGCGCATGGCGGGCGATGTTCGTCAACAGCTCCTGCAGGATGCGGAACAGCGCCGTCGCCACCGCCGGCTCCGGCAGCGAGGATATGCCGGTCTCGACCGCCGTGACAACCCCGGTGCGCGCCTCGAAGCGGCGTGCCTCGTCGCGGATCGCGGCCGGCAGGCCCAGCGTGTCGAGCGCGCTCGGTCGCAGTTCGACGGCAATGCGCTGCACCGACGCCACCGTCTGGTCGACCAGGTCCTCGGCCTCGGCGAGCTTGGGCGCCAGGTCGTCCGGCGTGCCGCCGGACGCCAGCTTGCGGATCATCCAGCGCACGTCCATCTTGAGCCCGGTGAGCAGTTGCCCCAGCTCGTCATGCACCTGGCGCGAGATGCGGGTGCACTCTTCCTCGCGCAAGGTGCGCAGCCGTTCCGTCAGGTCACGCATCAGGGCTTCGCGCGCCGCCTGCTCGGCGAGCAGGCTTTGCAGCTCGGCGTCGCGCCGCTTCGACAGCGTGATGTCGCGCAGGATCGCGGAGAGCGCCATGGCCTGGCCCGAGGCGTCGCGGATCACGCCGGTGACCACCGACAGCGTGAGCGGGTGTCCCCGCTGGTGCAGGCGCACCACCTCTTCGGCGCCCCCGGCACCGTCGCCCCGGCGGACATGAAATATCCTGCGTTCGTCGGCCAGCGCCTGCGCATCCGCCTGCGGCGCCCGCAGCACCTCGCCGACCGGCTTGCCGATCACCTCGTCCGCGGCAAACCCGAAGGTGTGCTCGGCGCCCCGGTTCCAGCTGGTGATGATGCCGTCCACCGTGCTGCTGACGATGGCGTCGTCGGAGGCTTCGACGATGGCGGCGAGCCGCTGGCGTACTTCTTCCACCCGCTTGCGCTCGGTGATGTCGACGCTGAAGACGGCGACGCCTTCGGGCGCGGCCTGCACGTTCAGGTCGAACCAGGTCCGGGTGCCGTCGGGGAACGTGAATTCGATCTCGCTGTGCTGCGGGGTCCGCTGCTCCATGCAGCGGCGCAGCATCGCGAAGACCGGCGTGGCCTCGATGCCCGGGTACGCCTGCATGACGGTGCGGCCGACCAGCGGCTGCGACTGTCCGCGATGGTGGCGGACGGCGGCCGGGTTGAGATAGCGGTAGCGCCAGTCGAAGCCGATCAGCTGGCAGCCTTCGAGCATGCTCTCGAGGGTGTGCTGGTACAGCGTCGAGTTCTCGCGCAGCGCCGACTCGGCCGCCTTGCGCTCGGTGATGTCGAAGAAGGTGGACAGGAAATCGTCCCCGATGCCGATGCCCGACACCACCATGGTGCGCACGCTGCCGTCCTTGCACGCGACCTGGCGCTCGATCGGCTCGATGTGGGTGGCCGTGGCGTTGGCACGCGCCACGGCCGCATTCCAGCCCTCGATCACAGTCGCCCGGTACATCAGGTCGGGATAGGCGCGCCGCCACCATTCGGCCAGCGTCGGCACCTCGTCGAGGCCGTAGCCGAAGACCTGCACGAAGCGGGCATTCAGCCCGACCAGCACGCCGTCGCTGGCGATCAGGGCCTGCGGCAGCGGCCCCTCGTAGAAGAGACGGCGAAAGCGCTGTTCGCTCACCAGCAGCGTCGCTTCGGCGGTCTCGCGCCGTTGCGCCGCCTCGTCGAGCAGCCGCCGCGCGCTGGCGATCTCGGCGATGGCGGGCGGCTCGGCACGCGCAGCGGGCGCTTGCGCCAGCGAGGCCACCGAGCGCGCCAGCCGGCGGCCGGCCAGCGTGCCGCCGACGACCCCGGCCAGGGTTGCCACCAGGACAGCGAGCGCCAGCGTCGCGGCGGCTTCGAGCATCGGCGCCCGGTAGATGCCGCGCGGAATGTCGAGCTCGATCGACCAGGCCGAAGCGGCCGATCGGACCACGAAGCGTCCGCTGGCGTCGACGTCGGTGTCCCGGTTGAAGCCCGGCGGCGCGCGGTGCGCAATCGCGTCGCCCGCGCCGTCGCGCACGGCCAGCGACCAGCCGGCCGGCAAGGCCAGCGAATCCAGCAGGGCCTGGAACTGGCGCGCCTCGAACACCGTCAGCACGACGGCACCGGCCGTTCCCCCGTCGTGCAGCACGGGCACCGCCACGGCCACCATGCGCTCGTTGGCAATCGGCCCCAGGAACGCGTCACCCACCGCGGGGCGGCCGGTGGCGATCGCGATCGGCACCGCGGCCCGGCCTTTGGGCACGGGCAGCAGCGGCAGTGCCGTGCCGAAGGGCACGCGCGTGTTGAACCGCATGTGCATGCCCAGGTCGGCGAGGATCACCTGGCCGCCAAAGCTCTGGCGAAAACCCTGGGCCTCCTGGTAGAGCTCGGGCCAGCGCGCGGCATCATCCACCAACGGCGACTTCGCCAGCATCTTCAGCGCACCGATGCGGGCATTCAGGAACTGGTCGACATCCGAGGCCAGCGTGGCGGCGATGCCCCGGGCCTCGCGGTCGCGGCTGGCCTGCACGTCGAGCACGCGATCGATGGCCAGGTAGACCGCCAACACCCCCAACGGCCCCACGCACACCCAGATCAGCCGGGTGAGGAACGCATGGAGCGAAAGCGCCGCCGCAGGCCGGGCAGCAAGTCCGATGGGGGGTTGCGGCACGCCACCTTTATACGCCCATCGCGGGCCGGTGCCGCGGCATCCTCAAGAGTGAGGAAGGCCGTGGCGCGTCAGCGGCGGCGCCCGTCGCGTCCCTCGCGCCGCGGCGCTGCCGGGCCGGCCGGCCGGTCCTGGCGCGGCGGCGGGCGGTGCTCGCGGTGCTCGTTCCGGGGTGGCCGCTGCGCCGCCTCCTGGCGCGCGATCTCCAGCAGGCCGTCCAGTTCTTCGTCCGCCACCTGCTTCAGTACGCAGAAGTTGGCGCGCGTCAGCGTGGTGCGCTCCCAGTCGTGCAGCAGGCCGGCGCGGTTGCGCCGCTGCTGCTCTTCGAGTTCGCGGCGCGACTGCTCGACGTCGCGGCGCGATTGCTGGCTGACGCCGCGGCGGTTCAGCTCGTCGACGGCGATCTGGCGGTGCTCGTCGGTGATCTCGCCGGCCGGCTTGCCGTCCAGGTCGAAACGCTGGCGGCCCTTGGCCACCGCCATCAGGTACGAGGTGCTGCCGGTGTAGCGCCGGAAGAACGCGGTGAGCACCTGCTTGCTGAAGACGCCCGGGGCGCGCTCCTGGATGTCGACGTGGCTGCGCAGCTTCAGCGGCTTGGGCGGGCCGGCGAACAGGGCCGGCCAGCGTTGGCGCAGCTCTTGTGCGCAGGCCGCGGGGCTCATGGCGGGGGCCGCGGCAGCCGGCATCTCCGGCGGCGCAGCGGCCGCGGGCGTGTCTTGTTCCTCCGGCACGGCGGAAACGTCTGTCGGGGGGATCACGGGTTCGGTGGATGACATGAGCGGAAAGGGGAAAACGGCAAGCGCGGAAGGTGGGGATTGTGCCGCTGTGCGGCCAAGTCGGCTCAGGCGCGCCCGCGATGCCGAACCTGGGCCAGGGGGCGCTTGCCTTTCAGCTGGCGCTCGATGCCGTCGTTGAGCTGGCTGCGCAGCGCCACCACCTCGTCGACCTTGCCGTAGACGCCGGGGAAGCGCAGGTCCAGCCACAGCCACAGCGTGCACGAGCGCAGCGCCTGTTCCATGCGGTCGAGCCGGCTGTGGCCGTCCACGTCCTGCAGGAACCAGGGCGAGCCGGCGCGGCCGGTCAGCGCGTGGCTGCTGCTCCAGTCGAGGAACTCCTGCACCTGCGAGACGGTGCGCGTGTCGACCGGCGCCTGCGCGTAGATGAAGCGATCCTTCAGGCTCAGCTTGGCGGCGCTGCGGTCGAGCTGCTCGGCCAGCTCGAGCATCTGCTCCAGCTCGGCCACCGCGAAGTGCGCGTCGTCGAGCTTGAGCTGCTCCATGAAGACGCCCAGCACCTCGCGCAGCCGGGTCTTGTGCAGGCGCGACGAGATGGTGTCGACGTGCCAGCCGTTCGGCGCCACCGGCGCCTTGAAGTCGCGCGGCGCGCGCGGCGTGCGCGCCAGGCGCTCCTTCAGCATGCGCAGCGCGGGCGGCTCGGCTTCCTTCAGCACGCCGGCGAAGCCTTCCTCGTGCATGCCGAAGCGGCCGGCCCGTCCGGCGATCTGGTGCACCTCGGATTCATCCAGCGGCCGGTCGCCCTGGCCGTCGTACTTGGTCATGGTGCTGAACAGCACGCGGCGGATCGGCAGGTTCAGGCCCATGCCGATGGCATCGGTGGCCACCAGCACGTGCGATTCGCCCTGCGCGAAGCGCTCGGCCTCGCGCCGCCGCACCTCGGGCGGCAGCGCGCCGTAGATCACCGAGACGGGGTGGCCGCCGGCGGCGATCTGGTCGCGCAGCGCCAGCACGTCGCGCCGGCTGAAGGCGACCACCGCATCGCCCTTCTTCAGCGCCGAGACCGGCACCGGCGCGTTGAGCAGCTGCACGTGCTGCTTGCGCTCGAAGTGGCGCACGGTGCAGCGTTCGCCGCACAGGCCGAGCAGGTTCTCGATCGCCGGCACCGCGTAGGCCGAGCAGATGACGATCACCTCGTTGGCCGGCACCGCGACGATGGCCTGCGTCCAGGCCCAGCCGCGGTACGGGTCGAAGATCATCTGGGCTTCGTCGATCACCGCGACGTCGATGGCTTTGTTGGTGTTGACCATCTCGATGGTGCTGGACACGAGGCCGGCGCCCGGCGCGGGCACGTTCTCTTCGCCGGTGAGCAGCGAGCAGGCGACGCCGCGGCCGACCAGCCGGTCGCGGCCCTCGAGCGCGAGCAGGCGCAGCGGCGCGAGGTAGGCACCGTCGTGGGCCTGGGCCAGGCGCTCGAAGGCGGCGTGGGTCTTGCCGCTGTTGGGCGGGCCGACGTAGAGCGTGACGCTGCGCTGCAGCCGGCGCGCCTTGACGAAGGTGTCGGGGTAGCCCTGGAAGGCCAGCTCGCTGTTCAGGCCGGCCAGCGTGTCGAGTTCGGACACCTGGTGTTCCCAGCGTTCCTGGGCGCGGCTGCAGGCCGCCAGCAGTTCGGGCAGCGGCTGCGGCGTCGCGCATTCGGATTGCAGGCGCGGCAGCAGCGATTCGAGGTGGCGGGCGTTGTAGAGGCGGCTGCGCAGCACCAGCGCGTCGAGCGCGGCGCGCAGCGCGTCGGCCTGCGGGTAGGCGGGGACGGGGCCCAATGCGGCGAGCAGCGCGGCCTTGTCGCCGCTGCGGTGGAAGGCCCACACTGCCTCGGCCTGCACCGGCACGCGGAACAGCACCGGCACGCGCCATTCGGCCTCGGTGAGCTGCAGCGGGTAGCTGATCAGGCGCGTCCAGCCGCTGCCGTCGCGTGCCACGCCCAGCGCGTCCAGCGCGGCGCCGCGCTCCAGCATGACGGTGCGCACCTCGGGGCCGGTGCCGACCGCGTCGAGGTGCTGCAACGCGGCGTCGATGACGTCCGGCGCGATCCAGCGGCTCGGGCGGGCCCCGGCGACGGCCTTCTGCAGCAGCACCAGGCCCAGCTTGTCGAGGCGCTCGTCGAGGCCGCTCGCGTGTTCGTCGAAGTAGTCCGAGGGCTTGACCACCTGGGGCAGCGCATAGGCGGCTTGTCGGACGCGCGCGAGCTGTTCGGGGGAGATGTGCGCGGGGACACGCGCCGCGTGGCGCGGATTGGGAAGGGTCACGGTGGGCAGGGGCTCGCGGGCAAGGTGTGGACAGGGTACCGGGACGGACTGTAGCCCGGATGCCAATCCGGGTCGGCTGTGACGGGGGCGCTGGTTCGGCAAAGGCGCGGGCGGGGAGGCTGGGGCGCGCCGGATGGGGCGGTCGCCGCGCCTGGCGGCGCGTCGACTTCCCTGCGCTGACTGCTTTGAGGGCCCGTCGCCGAAACTCCCGCCGCTCGCTTCGCTCGCTGTGGTCAAACAGTCGGCGACAAGTCAGTTTTCACGAAGCGTGCTGGCGCACGCGGGCCCTCAAACCAGCCAGCTCCGACGCCCCATCCCGATTGGCGCGCCCCAGCCTCCCCGCCCGCGCCTTCGCTTCAGCAGCCACGTTTTGCGGGCATCCCGGACTGGCACAAGCTCGATGAAGCATTGCATGGCGCTCTCGACTCAAGGCAATTCGCGGCGCGGCCTGAGGATGAGGAGCCAGGGCCGCGATGGCGCCATGTCGAACGCCAGCCTGCCCTGCCCGTCCAGCTGCACCTGGTTCATCGCCACCGTCTGCTGCACGTTGCCACCGATGGCCTGCAGCCACCGCCGGTCGGCATCGACGGCCACCACGATGTCGCAGTGCAGCGGGTGCGACAGCTCGCCGTCGAGGATCTTCCAGATCTCGTCCGGCTTGAGTTGCGTGCGGCCGCGCGTCGCGCAGATGACGTCGCCCACCGACGGCTCGGCCGGCGTCGGCAGCACCTCGAACGCCGACGCGTAGCCGTCGCGCGCCGCGACGATGTAGCCCGCATGCGAGCGCGACGGCCAGAACTCGCTGGCACTGAATCCCGACTTGATCATCATCGCGCTGACGAACACCGCCGACCACGGGGGCGTGTTCTCCGGCATGCGGCTGTCGTCCGCCGGCCAGTGCACCGCACAGACGTCGACCATCCCGCAGCTGTGGCGCCGGTGCCCGGGCGGCACGGCCTGCCAGTACCTGTCGACCACCGGGCACAGCGCCTGCGCCTGCTCGTCGCCGCAGCCGTCGTCGACCTGCACGCAGTCGCCATCAGGCTGCAGCAGGCAGGCCGGATGGTCCGGCGTGACGAGCGACCGCCTGCTGCCCCAGCGGATCCATTCGTCGGTGGCATTCGCCACCAGGCGCTGCACCTGCTCCGGCGCCACCACCGTCGGCGCGACACGCACCCGCGGCGCCGGTGGAAGCAGCCCGCAACCCGCGAGCAGCGCGGCCAGCAGCAGGCCGCCTGCGCCGCGCAGCGCGAACTCAGCGCAGCGCATTCCCCATCACCGCCAGGGCATTCAGGCTGCGCACCGCGTCGTGCACGCTGGCGCAGGCGACCGCGATGGTCTCTGCATCCTCGCGCTGCACCGCCGGCCACAGCGCGAAGGCATCGGCCAGCGCCGGCGTCTGGCAGCGAACGCGCAAGGTGGGCCGTGGGTTGGCATGACGCCACGGCGTGTGCGCCGGCGTCAGCGCCTGCACCGCATCGCGCGCCGCGGCCTCGATCTGCGCACGCGATTCGGCCGGCGACAGCGACCGCCCGCTGCGCGCCCCCTCCGACCACTTGACGACGGCGCACGCGGTGCCGGGCAGCAGCGCCTCGACCTCCGCCGCCATCACGTCGCACCCGCTGGCCAGCAGCACCGGCACGCCGAACTCGCCGGCCAGCGCCGCATACAGCCCGACCTCGCCCACCTCGAGCTCGTCCAGCCACACCCGCGCGAACGCAAAGCTGTTCGACGTGTGYGCCAGCACGCCGCGCGTCTTGGCGCGCGAATGCCAGCCGATCATCAAGACCCCCGCCACGCCCTGGTCGACGCCGGCCATCATGCCCAGCTGGCGCGGCTTGCCCTGGATCAACTGCGCGCGCGGGTCCAGCTCGTCGGCCAGCAGGTTGCCGAAGTGGCCATGCGAATCGTTGACCAGCACCGCGCCGGCACCGCCCGCAAACGCACCGCGCACCGCGGCATCGGCCTCCTGCGTCATCCAGCGCCGCGCCCGTTCGTAGTCGCCGTTGCCGGCCTGCGTCTGCTCGGGGCGCCACACGCCCGCCACGCCTTCGATGTCCACGGCCACCAGGATCGTCGGTGTCTTCATCGTCGTCTTTCGGTTCACGCGTCGTTCAGGAGATGTCGAGCAGCGTCGGCCAGTCGGGCGCCAGCTCGGTGAGCGCCAGGCGGCGCCGGCCGTCGCGCCCGCTCACCGACGTGGCCGCGAACAGCGCATGCAGGATGGCCTGCTCGGTGGCCTCGGCCGCAGCCTGGAACAGGCCGTCGAGCGCGCTCTCGTGCAGCAGCGCGACAGCCGGCATCGGCTCGTCCGCCCCCTGCGGCACCCGGTACGCGGTCGAGAAGGCGAGCGCGATGTCGCCGCTGCCATGCCCGTAGTCGGAACCGGTGCGCGCCAACCCGGCCGCGGCGCGGCGCGCCACGCGCGCCAGCTGCCGCGCATCGAGCGGCGCATCGGTGGCCAGCAGCACGATGATCGATCCGCGCTCCGGCCCCGTCTCTGCCGCAAGCCGCGCCTGCAACTGCACACCGATGCGCCGACCGGCGATCGTCAGCGCCTCGGGCCGCCCCTGGTTGGCCAGCACCAGCGCGCCCAGCACGTGCGGCCCGACGCGGCGCGACGCACTGCCGATGCCGCCCTTCAGCCCATGGCACGACATGCCGCGCCCGGCCCCCACGCTGCCCTGCGCGAAGCGGCCGTGCGGCGCAGCGCGCGCCGCGGCCAGCGCCTGCGCCACGTGCGACTCCTGCAGCACCATCGCGCGCGCATCGTTCAGCCAGCCGTCGTTGCACTCGAACACCAGCGGGTTCAGCGTCGGCAGGCCGCGCGCCAGCTCGGCGTTCTGCGCCATCGCATCGCGCACCAGCGCGCTCGCCGCCGCGCCCACCGCCAGCGTGCTGACCAGCGCGATCGGCGACTCGAGCGTGCCCAGTTCCTGCAGCTGCATCAGCCCGGCGCTCTTGCCGAAGCCGTTGATCACCGCCAGCCCCGCCGGCAGCTTGTGCAGGAACAGGTTGCCCGGCTGCGGCAGCAGCACGGTGGCGCCGGTCTGCGTGGCGCCGTCGTCCAGCGTGCAATGCCCCACGGCCAGCCCCGGCACGTCGGTGATCGCGTCCAGCGCGGCCGAAGGCAGCATGCCGACGCGCGGGGCACCGAGCGCGGTCCCAGGCATCAGTACTTGTCCAGCTTGGGATCCAGCGCGTCGCGCAAGCCGTCGCCGAGCAGGTTGAAGGCAAGCACGGTGACGAAGATCGCCAGGCTCGGGAACAGCGCCACGTGCGGCGCGTTCAGCATGTCGGCGCGCGCCTCGTTCAGCATCGCGCCCCATTCGGGTGTCGGCGGCTGCGCGCCCAGGCCAAGGAAGGACAGGCTGGCCGCCGTGATGATGGACGTGCCGATGCGCATCGTCAGGTACACCACCACCGAGGCCACCGTGCCCGGCAGCAGGTGGCGCAGCATGATCACCGCATCGGACGCGCCGATCGAGCGCACCGCCTCGATGTAGGTCTGGTGCTTCAGCGACAGCACGTTGCCGCGCACCAGCCGCGCGAACGCCGGCACGCTGAACACTGCCACCGCGAGGATCACGTTGACCATGCCGTTGCCGAGGATCGCGACGATGCCGATCGCCAGCAGGATGCCGGGGAAGGCGAACAGCACGTCGGCCATGCGCATCACGATGCGGTCCCACCAGCCCTGGTAGTAGCCGGCCAGCAGGCCCAGCAGCGTGCCCACCACGGCGCCCACCGCCACCGAGACGAAGCCGGCGGCCAGCGAGATGCGCGCGCCCATCAGGATGCGGCTGAAGATGTCGCGCCCGAGCGAATCGACGCCGAACCAGTGCTTGGCCGACGGCGGCGAGTTCAGCGCGTCGTAGTCGAAGAAGTTCTCGGCGTCGAAGGGCACCAGCCAGGGCGCGAACACCGCCAGCGCCACCAGCAGCAGCACGAAGCCGCCGGCGATCAGCGCGACGCGCTGGCGCTTGAACTTGCGCCAGAACTCCGCCGCGGGCGTGCGCACGGCAGTGGGGGGCGTGACGGGAGGGGTGGCGGTGTTCAATGGAATCGGATCGTCGGGTTGATGACGGCGTACAACACGTCGACCACCAGGTTGATGAGGATGAATTCGAGCGAGAACAGCAGCACCAGCGCCTGGATGATCGGGTAGTCGCGCATCTCCACCGCATCGACCAGCAGCCGTCCCATGCCGGGCCAGTTGAACACCACCTCGACGACGATCGAGCCGCCGAGCAGGAAGCCGAACTGCAGCCCCATCATCGTGACCACCGGGATCAGCGCGTTGCGCAGCCCGTGCTTGAAGATCACCGACGGTTCGTCCAGCCCCTTGGCGCGCGCCGTGCGCACGTAGTCTTCCTTCAGGATGTCGATGAACGAGCTGCGCGTGAAGCGCGCCATCACCGCGGCCACGCCGGCGCCGAGCGTCAGCGACGGCAGGATGTAGTGGCGCCAGCTGTCGGCGCCCACCGTCGGCAGCCAGCCCAGCTGCACCGAGAACAGCTGCATCAGCACCATGCCGAGCGCGAACGACGGGAACGAGATGCCCGACACCGCGAGCGACATGCCGACCCGGTCGGGCCAGCGGTTGCGCCACACCGCCGAGACGATGCCCAGCACCAGCCCGAGCAGCACCGACCAGGCCATCGCCGCGAGGGTCAGCCACAAGGTCGGACCGAAGCGCTCGGCGATCTCGGCCGACACCGGCCGCTTGCTGCGGATCGACAGCCCGAAGTCGCCCTGCAGCGCATGGCTGAAGAAGCGCACGAACTGCTGCGGCAGCGGCAGGTCGAGGCCGAGGTCGCGCCGCACCAGCTCGACCGTCTCGGCGTCGGCATCGACGCCCGCCGCCAGCCGCGCCGGATCGCCCGGCAGCAGGTGCACGAAGGCGAACACCAGCACCGCGACGATCAGCAGCGTCGGCAGCAGCCCCAGCAGCCGCTTGAGAAGATAGACAGCCATTCAAGCAGCCCGGATGGAAATCCGGGACCTCACTTCAACTCGACTTCATCGAAGTTGAAGCTGCCGTCCGGAATCACGTAGAACCCGGCCAGGTTGCGCGCCCGCACCGACACCAGCCGCTCCGTCACCAGGAAGGCCCAGGGCGCATCCTTCCAGATCTGCTTCTGCGCCTCGGTGTACAGCTTGGCCTTCTCGGCCTTGTCGGTCGTCACCAGCGACTTGGCGATCGCGTTGTCGACGACGGCGCTCTTGTAGTACGCGGTGTTGAACAGCTTGGGCGGGAAGGATTCGGATGCCAGCAGCGGCCGCATCGCCCAGTCGGCCTCGCCGGTCGACGACGACCAGCCGACGTAGTACATGCGCACCGGCGCGGTGGCCGGATCCTGCGCGCTCTCGACGCGCTCGACGCGTTGGCCGGCCTCCAGCGCCTGCACCTGCAGCTTGATGCCTACCTGGCCCAGCTGCTGCTGCACGAACTGGATCACCTTCTGCGCCGTCGTGTGGTTGTAGGCCGACCACAGCGTCGTCTCGAAACCGTTCGGGTAGCCGGCTTCCTTCAGCAGCTCGCGCGCCTTGGCCGGGTCGTAGGGCCACGGGCCCAGCTTGACGGCGTACTCCACGCCGTGCGGCAGCGGGCCTTCGGCCGGGATCGCGTAGCCCGAGAAGGCCACCTTGATCAGCGCATCCTTGTTGATCGCGTAGTTGATGGCCTCGCGCACCTTCGGGTTGTCGAAGGGCTTCTGCTGCGTGTTCATCGACARGTAGCGCTGGATGATCGACGGCGCGGCGGTGATCTCGAGGCTGGGCTTCTTCGACAGCGTGTCGACCGCTTCCGGCGGCACCGGGAACGCGAAGTGCGCTTCATTCGTCTGCATCACCGCGGCGCGGGTGTTGTTGTCGACCACCGGGCGCCAGGTGATGCTGTCGACCTTCGGGTAGCCCTTGCGCCAGTAGCCGTCGAACTTCTCGACCTTCAGGTAGTCGGTGGCCTTCCACTCGACGAACTTGAACGGGCCGGTGCCCACCGGGTGCTGCGCGATGCCCTTGCTGCCGTACTGCGCCAGCGCGGCCGGCGAGATGATCACGCCCGACGGGTGGGCCAGCGTGTTGATGAAGGGCGAGAACGGCTCCTTCAGCGTGAAGCGCACCGTGCTCGCGTCCAGCGCCTCGGTCTTGGCGATGTTCTTGTAGAGGTTGTAGCGCTTGAGCTTGTTGTCGGGGTTGGTCACGCGGTCGAAGGTGGCCTTCACCGCCTCGGCGTTGAACGGCGTGCCGTCGTGGAACTTGATGCCGGTCTTCAGCTTGACGGTGTAGACCAGGCCGTCCTTGCTGGCGGTGTGGCTCTCGGCCAGCACCGGCACCATCTTCATGTCCTTGTCGAAGCCGTACAGGCCCTGGTAGAACGACTTGGCGACCGCCTGCGACAGCGTGTCGTTGGCATCGTAGGGGTCGGTGGTCGTGAAGGTGGAGGCGACCGCGATGGTGATGTCCTTGGCGGCGTGGGCCGAGAAGGCGGCCCCGGTGACCGCGAGGGCGGCGGCCACGCGAGCGAGGCGAGAGATGCGTTGTCGGTTCATTGAAGTTCTCCTGGCTTGAGTCTCTGGGAACAAGGAAGATCAGTACGCACCGCCGACCGGATGGCGGGCCACGAAGTGCCCGGGCGCCACCTGGTGCAGCGGCGCCACCTCGGGCGAATCGCCGACCGCGCGCACCGGGCTCGCGATCTCGTCGGACAGCAGCTCGCGCTTGCGCCGGCGCGTCGGGTCGGCCACCGGCACGGCCGACATCAGCCGCCGCGTGTACGCATGCTGCGGATTCTCGAACACCGCGCGGCGCGGGCCGATCTCGACGATCTGGCCCAGGTACATCACCGCCACGCGGTGGCTGATGCGCTCGACCACGGCCATGTCGTGCGAGATGAACAGGTAGGCCATGCCGAACTCCTGCTGCAGGTCGAGCAGCAGGTTGATGATCTGCGCGCGGATCGACACGTCGAGCGCCGACACGGCCTCGTCGGCGATCACCACCTTCGGGTTCAGCGCCAGCGCGCGCGCGATCGCGATGCGCTGCCGCTGCCCGCCCGAGAACTCGTGCGGGTAGCGGTGCGCCGCCTCGGCCGGCAGCCCCACCTTCTCGAGCAGCCAGCGCACGCGCTCCTCGGCATCCCGCGGCGGCATCAGCTTGTGGATCAGCAGCGGCTCCATCACGCCGTAGCCCACCGTGAGGCGCGGGTCGAGCGACGCGTACGGGTCCTGGAAGACGAACTGGATGTCGCGGCGCAGCGCCTGCAATGCGGCGCCGTGCAAGGGCGCGATGTCGCGGCCGGCCACCTCGACGCGGCCGGCCAGCGGCGCGACCAGGCGCGCGAGCGAGCGGCCGGTGGTCGACTTGCCGCAGCCCGATTCGCCGACCAGCGCCAGCGTCTCGCCGGCCTTCAGCTCGAAGCTGATCTGCTCGACCGCATGCACCTGGCGTCGCACGCGGCCGAACACGCCGCTGCGCAGCGGGAAGCGGGTGACCAGGCCCTGCACCGTCAGCACCGGCGGCTGGTCGGCGCGCACGCTGTCGGGCATCGTGGTGGCGCCTTCCCGTGCCGTGCCCGCGTCGCCCGGCAACGCGAAACGCGCCGGCAGGTCCTGCCCCTGCATCGCGCCCAGCTGCGGCACGGCAGCCAGCAGCGCCTGCGTGTACGGCTCGCGCGGCTGGGCGAACAGCGCGCGGCACTCGCCCTCCTCGATCTTGTCGCCGCGGCGCATCACCAGCACGCGGTCGGCGATCTCGGCCACCACGCCCATGTCGTGGGTGATGAAGATCACACCCATCGCCAGCTCGTGCTGCAGCTGCTGGATCAGCGCCAGGATCTGCGCCTGGATGGTGACGTCGAGCGCGGTGGTCGGCTCGTCGGCGATCAGCAGCGTGGGCCGGCAGGCCAGCGCCATCGCGATCATCACGCGCTGGCGCATGCCGCCCGACAGCTGGTGCGGGTGGCGGCCCAGCACTTCGCGCGCCTCGGGGATGCGCACCAGGTCGAACAGGCGCAGCGCCTCGGCCATCGCCTGGCCTTGCGTGGCGCCCTGGTGCAGCTTGATCGACTCGGCCACCTGCTGCCCGACGGTGAAGACGGGGTTCAGCGAGGTCATCGGCTCCTGGAACACCATCGCCAGGTCGGCGCCGCGCAGCGAGCGCATGCGGCGTGCATCGGCCCGCGCCAGGTCGACGCGCTCGCCGTCGCGGCGCGTGAGCCACATCTCGCCGCTGTCGATGCGGCCGCCGCCGTGCTCGACCAGGCGCATCAGCGCCAGCGACGAGACCGACTTGCCCGAACCCGATTCGCCGACGATGGCCAGCGTCTCGCCGGCGTCGACGTGGAAATCGAGCGCACGCACCGCCTGCAGCCGGCCGGCCTCGACGCGGAAGCTGACGCTGAGGTCGCGCACCTCGAGCACGCGGCGCAGGGTGGAAGGCGGGATGGCTGTCATGGGGCGTCGGGGCCGGGTTCGTCGGCGTAGATGGCGGACACCGGCGCCTGGCCGACGCGGGCCCAGCCGCGGTACATGCCCTCGGTGTTGAAGGGCAGCGTGACGTTGCCGTGCGCGTCGACCGCGATCAGCCCGCCGCGGCCGCCCAGCGGCGGCAGCGTGTCCATCACGACGCGGCGTGCCGCCTGCTTCAGCGGCAGGCCGGCATAGGCCATCAGCGCCGACACGTCGTGGGCGGCGAGCGCGCGCATGAAGGCCTCGCCGACGCCGGTGCACGACACCGCGGCGGTGCGGTCGTTGGCATAGCAGCCGGCGCCCACCAGCGGCGAATCGCCGACGCGGCCGGGGCGCTTGTTGGTCATGCCGCCGGTGGAGGTGGCGGCGGCGAGGTGACCCTGGGCATCGAGCGCGACCGCACCGACGGTGCCGAACTTGGCGCGCTCGTCGAGCGGCGCAGCGGCGGTGGCGGCCGCGGCAGCATCGTGGTCGAGCGCGACGCCGCTGGCCGCCTGCATCGCGTGCAGCTGCGCCAGCCGCCCGGGCGTGTCGAACCATTCGGGGGCGACCGTCGCGCAGCCGTGGTCGGCGGCGAAGCGCTCGGCGCCCGGCCCGATCAGCAGCACCGGGCCGGCGGCCTCGAGCACCGCGCGCGCGGCCAGCACCGGGTTGCGCAGCGTGCGCACGC